>JBCAZT010000057.1:0-17617 GCA_038532855.1 Pseudomonadota bacterium | reverse complement strand
TATCAACAACAGTAATACTGTTGTTGATACGCGGACAAACACAGAGCGCACGACAACGAGCGGCTCATCCGGTGGTTTCCGCATTGGCTCTCTGCCACCCGGCGGACCCTACACGGTCACAGTTACAGCTCCTGGTTACGAAGGCCAGACCGTTGAAGAGGTGTTCACAAACATCTCAGGCAACACAGCTTTCACGTTCTCGCTGGCAGAAAGCGCTGCGGGTAACACCATCATCGTTACCGGCGCACGTGCGCGCGCAACTCAGGTTGCGGTTGGTCCGGGAACGGCTTTCGATTCCGAAACGCTTGAAGCGTTTCCTTCGATTACTCGTGACGTACGTGATATTATCCGCATCGACCCACGTGTAAGCCTTGAGCGTTCAAACGAAGTGGACCGGATTTCCTGCCTAGGTGGAAATGATCGTGCAAACACCTTTACGGTTGATGGTGTCATCCAATCAGATGTTTTTGGCCTAAATGGAACGCCATTTGCAGCTCGCAACTCACTTCCTTTGCCTTTTGACGTGATAGAACAAACCTCTGTTGAATTCGCGCCGTTTGACGTCGAATATTCCGACTTTACTGGTTGTCTTGTCAACGTTGTAACAAAAGCTGGTCAAAATGAATTTCATGGCTCTGTTTTCTACACTTACTTTGATGAAGGCATGCAGGCTGATAGCGTCGAGCTCGCCGACGGCACAGACGAAGAATTCAATGCCGGGCGAGAGCAGCGCTGGGGTGCAACGCTCTCCGGACCAATAATTCCGGACCGTCTGTTTTTCTCATTTGGTTATGAAGAAGTCGATCTTGGCGATGGATATAACGGAGGTCCTGGCGAGCTTGGCGATGAGTTCTTCAGTCAAGCACAATTCGACCGTTTCTCTGAAATTGCTAACCGTGTTTACGGCCAAGATCCAGGTGGCATCCCAACTCAATTGGCTGAAACAAACGTCCGTTATTTCGGTCGCCTTGACGCCAATATCACTGATGATCATCGTTTAGAGGCAACTTATCAGCGGCTTGAAGAAAGCAACATCGAAGAAGACTCGTTGGGTGATGAATTTGGCGGCTTCAACTCTTTCGAAGATGAAGGAACGATATCGGATTATTATTCACTTCGTCTTTATTCTGACTGGACGGACACGATATCGACTGAGTTACGGATCAGTCGCGCAGAGGTGGCTGACCAACAAGGCCCGGTTGGCTTTGGTGAAGCGCAATCAGATAATCCAACACCGCGTCTTGTCGTCGGCGTCGAACAGCCTAATCCGGATGGTGGAGTCTTTGATGGACGATTGACAACAGGGCCGGGCGTTTTTCGGTCGGCTAACCAGCTCGACACAAGGATCGACCAAGCACGCTTCATTATGAACATTGATGCTGGTGCCGGTCACTATGTTAAACTTGGCGCCGAGATTAACGACCTGGAAGTGTTTAACCTTTTCGCAATAAACGCGACAGGCTCATTGTTCTTTGACAATCTTGACGATTTCGAGAACGGTTTGCTTGGTAATGGTGGCACGTTTGGCAACGTCTTTTTTGCTTATAATGGTGCTACAATTGCGGCCACGCCATCTGGTGATATCAATGAGGCTGCCGCATTGTTCTCGCGCACGACCTACTCCTTTTTCGCGCAAGACGATTGGCAAGCATCTGATCAGCTTAGCATTACAACTGGTTTGAGAGTTCAGCTCTATGATGGCGATGCACCGCGCGCAAACCCTTCATTCGCTGATCGTTTTGGTTTTACCAATGCGAACCCGTTTAGCAGCATTGACCCTGTGCTACTGCCACGATTGTCTGCTACGTATGAGCTCGATAATGACGGGTTCTTTTCAAACAGCAGCATCACTGGTGGTGTGGGTGTGTTCTCCGGCGGTGATCCTGTAGTGTTCTTCTCGAACGCTTTCTCGAATAACGGCTTCTCAACTGCGGATGGCGACACCTTTGATACAGCATGTGATGGCCAACTCACACTTGATCCTGTTACCGGTCAGCAAGACGTCACGCCAAATGGTGGTGCGTTCATCGGGTTCCCACAATGTGCGATTGATGCTGGTTCTGCAGTTGCTTCAGTCGGAGGAGCGGATGTTCAATCGACTGATCCTGATTTCGATATTCCAACCGCCGTCCGCGCCAATGTTGGCTTTAGCTCGACAGTTGGTACTGACAGCGGTTTCTTCTCTGATTGGAACCTCAATGTCGATTATATCTACACTCGCTTCAACGACACACTGAGCGTTGTCGACTTGACGCAGGTTGTGGCAACGGACGAGGGTGCGAACGGTTTCACCGTTGATGGACGCCCAATCTATCGACCCATTGATCCAAATGCGACCGGTTGTAACGCGGTACTTCAAGGCACAGGTGGCGTTCCGCCGACATATACCGGAGTGACTGCTGATTGTTTTAACACAGGCCTCGATGACTTTTTGCAGCTGACCAATGGCCCAAGCTTTGACAGCCACAACTTCTCATTGATCCTGTCGAAACGCTTTAGCGAAGGCCTTCTCACAGAAGGCGGCGCGGTTAATGTCAACTTTGGCTATGCATTCAGCGATAGCGAGCAGACGATCAACTTCCGCTCCTCTACCGCTGGCTCAAACTTCGACAACACTCCGGCGTTTGATCGTCAAAACCTAGCAGTTTCACAGTCTGGTTTTGAGACTCGACACAACTTCACCGCATCGCTCTTTTTCAAAGAAGAGTTTATCGAAGGGTTTGACACAGGGCTGGGTCTTTTCTTCCGGGCATCGGAAGGGCGCCCCTATAGCCTTGTTTTTGACGATGGCCGTCCATTCTTCAACGACAGCAACTCGCGTGAGCAGAACGCTCTGCTTTACGTTCCAACGGGTCTCGACGATCCAAATCTATCTCCTGATAGCGACCCAGCCGCTGTTACTGCGTTACTTGCAGCGTTGAATGACGGCACTGGTATTGTAAGCGATCTGGACTGCAACTTTACTCCGGGACAGACTGTTGAGAGAAACCAATGTCGTAACGGCTGGTCCTTCGATTTGGATCTTCGCTTTAGTCAGGAACTGCCGTTCATCGGTAGCCTCACTGGTGTAACCGAAGATCGAATTGAACTCTTCGTTGACTTCGACAACTTCCTAAATCTGCTCAACAGTGGCTGGAACACCCGCCGCGCGCTGGGTGGCTTTGATGGGCGTGTTGATTTGGTTGACGGCGCGTTCGATGAAGAAGGGCGTTATGTAATCGATAACTTCGATGCACGCGCTGGAGAAGCAGCTACTTTCATCTCTAGCACGGGATGGCGTATCCAAGTGGGTGCTCGCTACGAGTTTTAATTCGTAAGCGAACATACAACTCAAACAAAAGCGGCGGGGCCTTTGGGCTCCGCCGTTTGTTTTTGTTGCTCGGCGTTTATCTGTTGGCGTGAAGCGTATCGCGCCATATTTTGAGGAACTGCTCAACTGACGTTTGATTGAGGGGCTTCATCCGCCTCGCCGTCTGCTAGGATGAGCAATTGCTGAGCCAAAGCTTTTTGCACTTTTGGATCGAGTTTTAATCGGATCGCATTTTCTAGAACGGCAGCTTGACTGCCCAGATCAGGTTCTCCGAACATTGCAGCCGTGCCAGCGAGTTTGTGCACCAGCTTGGCAAGGGCATCTCGTTTTTCAGCTTCTGCGCTCTCCCCGTCCAGCACTCCATTCCCAAGCGCTGAGCGAACAGCCTCTACCGCTTCGCTGCGGCGTTTTGTCCAGCGTTTGATCAGCGCAGGAGAGTGATTTGGCGGAGTATCTGTGCGGCCTGCTTTGGCGCGGTTTTCCCTCCGAGCGGAATGCAGCAGCTCCACCACTTCGGCATGTTCAGGACCGTCGTCGGTTGCGCCTGATGCAGCGGCGATGGCCTCGCTTCCGCCCTCGACAATGCGCGTGGGCAGCCAGCGTTGGAGCACGCGGGCAAGATCAGCAAACACCATGGGTTTTGCCAGATGCGCCTGCATACCGGCCTTGCGAGCTGCAGCAACGTCTTCCGGAAACGCATTGGCAGTGAGCGCGATGATTGGCAGTTGCTCAGCCGTAATCCCTTCCGCTCTGATTGCACGCGTTGCTTCATATCCATCGCAGCCCGGCATCTGCATATCCATCAAAACCAAATCATAGGGCGATCCGCGAAGGATGCTGTCCATCACCATGGAAATCGCCTCATTACCATCATGAGCCACAGCGACGGACTGACCGCATTTCTCAAGCATTTCACGCGCAAGCATCCGGTTCACATCATGATCTTCAGCCAACAAAATACGCGCCTCGCTCGGCAATTCATCCAAAACTTCGGGTGCGCTTGAGACGGGCTCTGGCTCGCTATGCGGGGTTGCGGGTATGGCTGGCAAAACAAGTGTGAATGTAGAGCCAGTGCCATGCTCGCTTTCTACATCGATCCGGCCGTCCAGCAATTCGGCAAGCTGGCGGCTAATCGATAGCCCTAATCCTGTTCCGCCAAAACGCCGCGCTGTATCGCTTTCGGCTTGTGTGAAGGGGTTGAAGATTTCTGTCAGCCGGTCTGCAGGAATACCAATTCCTGTATCAGAAATGCTGATCGAAAACTCATTCTTATTGCTCTGCAAAGTGACGGCAATTTTGCCTTTCTCGGTGAATTTTACGGCATTGCCGATCAGGTTGAGAACAATTTGTCTCAAACGCAATTCATCGGTCATCACCCATGGCATGGCTTCCTGCGCGTTTTGGCGATCGTCACCTTCTGCAGTGTTGAGAGCGAAAGGAGGCGAATACACCAGTGTGATGCCATTTTTTTCCGCATTGGGCTGATGCAGCATCACGCATTCACTGATGGTTGTATCAAGATCAACTGGGCCGTTATCGATTGTAATCTGCCCTGCTTCGATGCGCGATAGGTCCAGCACATCATTGAGGAGCATCATCATGGACCGGCCCGATTGGACAATCATTTGGGCCTGCCGTGTTTGGTCCTCATTCAGATCAGTTTGGAGAAGCAATTCTGCAAAACCCAAAACACCGTTCATAGGCGTTCGGATTTCGTGGCTCATATTGGCGAGGAATTCTGATTTTGCCCGTGCGCCGTTTTCTGCATTGCGTCTGGCACGGGTTAGGAGCAGTTCCAATTCCACGCGTTCTGTCACGTCTCTTGCTGCGACGACGATGCCTTCGCGACCGGTTCCATCGATCCTGCCTACGATTGTGCAATGCGCTTCGATGAAGACAGGTGTACCTTCTTCGCTGTCCAGGTATCGCCGGTATGTGATCCTTTCCGTTTGCGAAGCACCAGAGACAAGGTTGGCATGCACTATGAACATCTGCTCGCGCGCATCTTCGTGGATGCCGTCTGCAAAATGTGAACCAAGGAAACTGCGATGGTCTCTTCCCAAGACAGGCAAGACTGAGGGTGATGCGTAAGTGCAATTGCCATCAAAATCGTAATGCATAATCGCATCAGAGATATTGTCTGCAAGGATTGCCAATTGTTGATTGCCGCGTTCCAAGGCATCGGTCATCCGCTCACGCCCAGCCAAAGCTGCGGCAACTGGGAGCCCCGTTAAAAAGTTGGCAGCGAGAAAGGCTTGCAGCAATTGGTTGCGAAAAGCTGCAGAAGCACTCGCTTCAGATAAGGGGCCGAGGCCTAGCGTCGTCATTCCCGCAGCCAAAATGGCCAGCCCCGCGAGAAACATCGCAGTGCCCAGCGATCCAAGTCTAAAGGCATGAAGCAATGTAATCGGCGGGATTAGAAACAAGAGCGCTGAACTGGGCTGAGCAAAAACGAGATAACTGCACATCAACCCGAGACTGATCAGCAAAATTCCTTCAATCAGTTGGCCGCCTTCTAAACTGGCTCTGTCCCGATGCAGATCTGCGAGCATCAAAAGCGCAGGAACAATCAGCGCTATTCCAAGGCCATGCGCCAGATACCAATTGCTCGCCTGCCTGATGAGCGAAGATCCAACCAAGCCCATATCAAATGCCATCGCCACAATAGCGATCACTCCAGATGCAATTGGCGCCAATAAAGCGCCAAATCCGACGATGAGACCAAGATGGTTGATGTCGGTCATAACAGGTTGAAGGCCGCAATGTCTGCGGATCATCGCAACCATCACAGCAACTTCAGCCGCGTTGGCCACACCAAACAGGATCGATGTAAGAGCGCTGAAGCCAGCTGCGACATCAGCGAAGAAAATCCCAGCGATTAGCGCGAAGAGATAGGGAATTTCATTTTTTAGTGGCAATCGAAGCAGAAAAGCCGCCGCACATGCCGCAGGAAGCCAAACCGTCGCCAACGCCCCGTCGCCAAATCGAGAAAGCGCAAGAGACACGGTTGCAAGGATGAAACTGGCCATGCCGCACACGATCGCGATGAGAACGCCGCGAAGGTCAACGGGCCCGGTTCCAATCGACGGCTGCGAGGTTGGGAGAGTTTTGACACGCTCATCTTGATACCCGTTGTTCCTCTCAGAACCGCTATCAGCGCCAAATGCGCTGACCCCAATGGGATCAGCGCGCCCTGCGCTTAGATTTCGGTCTTGCAGAATTTTACGCTCCTCGGGTCCATTCATCTGTATAGGTACAAAAGAACGGACAGAATTACCGGGGTAACAGCCCCCAATATGGTCCGATCTGGAGTGGATGGGGGTCAGTGGCCGAGCGAAACGTACGATATGGGAGCAGAAAGCGGCGTATTCGCTGGCCGCTTGTGCTGGGTCTGGCGGCGTTGCATGTCGTCGCCCTTTATGGGTTGGCGCGTGTCTTTGCGCCTGAGATGACAGCTTCGGTTGAGCGACAGGTTGTGTCCGCGATTACGGTGACAGTCTCGGTCGCCGAACCTGAAGAGCCGCCACCGCCTGCTGCAGAGCCCGAACCGGATGAAGGTGCGCAAGGTGACCCTGGAAAAGAGGCTGTGCCTCAACCGGTCACGGCGCCACCTGCGAAAATCCCAACTCCACAACCCAAACCCGCGCCCAAGGCTTCTTCTACCGGAACGGCCAACAGGTCAGGGGCGCGTGAAGCGGGAGAGGGCACTGGCGCTGATGGAAGCGGCCTTGGCACAGGCAGCGGGCAAAGAGGCAGCGGTCAGGGCAATGCGATTGCCACCAAACCGGAGCATATTTCAGGCGGGATCAACAATGCGCGCGATTATCCCACGCCAGAAGGTGGGCGGCAGGCACGCCGAGGGACTGAGGTCATTGTGCGCGTCGTTGTCGGCGTTGATGGCCGCGCCAGTCAGTGTTCGATCTACCGCGCCAGCCCCGATGCAGAAGCGGATGCGATCACCTGCCGGCTGGTGGTCGATCGATTGCGTTTTCGCCCCGCGACCAATCAGGCTGGCAATCCTGTCCCAGCACCCTATTACTGGCGTCAAAGATGGTTTTAAGACAATCGAACAGATCATATTCCACTCCCAAAAGCCTGATAAAGAAAGAAAAGTTTGGAGCCTCATGTGAACAATCAGGCAAATAACGACCTGATCCATCCGGTGATTTTGTGCGGTGGCAGCGGCACGCGCCTGTGGCCGGTGAGTAGTCGCGCCAAACCAAAGCCGTTTTTGCCGCTAATCGGTGACAAAACGCTTTTTGAACAAGCCATTGAACGCACGGCTGATAGCGCAAATTTTGCTGATCCCATCATTGTCGCTGGTCCTCAACACTGCCAAGCGATTGCGCAGCAAATGCACGGCGCAAAACACCGTATTTTGGTAGAACCCGCCGCGCGCAACACAGCACCTGCAATCGCGCTTGCGGCGGCTGTTTTGCCCCAAGATGCAGTGATGCTTGTGTGTCCCAGCGATCACCACATTGCTGATACGGCCGCCTTTCGCGCCTCTGCAGGTGCGGCCGCTGAATTGGCTCGCAAAGGTCGGCTTGTTTCGTTTGGAATTACACCTGAGCATCCTGAAACAGGATATGGCTATTTGCGGCGCGGTGCTCCTTTGGAGCAAGGGTTTGAGATTGCGCAATTCGTTGAAAAGCCCGATCTGGAGCGTGCCAAAGCCTATTTGGAAAGCGGTGATTACAGTTGGAATGGCGGCATCTTCGCCTTTTGCGCGGGGACTTTGATGGAAGAGCTGGACCGCCACCGCCCCGATATGGCGAAACTGGTGAAAGCAGCGGTGTCTAGTGGGCGAAACGATGGGGCGTTGTTCCATCCTGACCCTGAGCATTTTGATGCGATTGATGGCGATTCCATCGATTATGCTGTGATGGAAAACACCGATAAGGCGGCCATGGTGCCTGCCAATATGGGTTGGTCAGATATCGGCAATTGGGCAGCTTTGCAGGATGCATTGGCCGCTGGTGAAGAGCTGAGCACGGATGCAGATGGCAACACAGCAAGAGGCAGCGCAGATTTCGATCAATGCCGCAATGTCTTGTCATTCAGCGATGGGCCGCGCGTTTCGGTTATCGGAATGGAGGATGTCTGTGTCGTTGTATCGGGTAATGAAGTTATGATCACTCGGCGTGAAGATGCGCAGCGTGTTGGCAAATTGCCGGGCGTCACTGAAGCAGGGCCAGGCGCCAAGTGACATCTTTCCAATCTCCGATTCAAGCTCAGCGGCTTGATACCATCCGGGTTGAGAAGGTGTGGGGCCGTGACACCTTGCCTGCCCCATTCCACAAAGACGATGGCAAGCGCATTGGCGAAATCTGGTTTGATCCCATCCCAGCGTGCGATGGTGTTCTCATCAAGTACCTATTCACTAGCGAAAAGCTCTCCGTTCAGGTTCATCCCAGTTCGGAAAACGCGCTGCCTGGTGAAGAGGGCAAGGAAGAATGCTGGCTGGTGATTGACGCGGAGCCTGGGGCCAAGCTCGCTATCGGTTTTAAGCAGGTTTATGCGCCCGAGCAGGTCGCAGCGGCTGCATTGGATGGATCAATTGAAGAGCTGCTCGAATGGCATGAAGCGCGTGAAGGCGATGTTTTCTTCATGCCAGCAGGCACTGTGCATGCGATCGGCCCCGGGCTGTCGCTTGTTGAAGTTCAGCAAAACAGCGATACCACCTTTCGCCTATACGATTATGGCCGCCCGCGCGAACTGCATCTTGAGCGCGCGATGGCAGTTGCCGATTTTGGACCCTATGCAGCGCGTCATAGAAGCAAAGTTGCGAGTGATGAGCAGGTTTTGGTCGATGAGAAACACTTTCGCTTTGACCGCGTAGTCGGCCTTCCCAGCGAAGACCTCCGGTCAAAATATGGCAAAGGCGCTTTGATTTTGCCGCTTAAAGGAGCCGTAACTGCCGCAAGTGGCGAAGCAGGCGCAGATCTTGCGAGCGCTCAATCTGGGCAATGTCTATATGTACCAGCCTTGGAATTGGCGGACTTTTCCGATGCCGAGGTGACTTTGCTTATCAGCCAGAGGTGAAGTCTTCTTCAGTTGCGCCCAAACCGCAAGGCTCAGTCTTTTTCGAGCAGCTTCCCACCGTTTTGCTTGACCGCGCGTTCCAAAGTACCGCGCAGAAAGCTTAGCAGAGGCGGAAGGTCCATCTCTATCACCACCTCGGTATCGGCGACTTCGATAGTGCCGGGAATGCGCTGACCTGCGGCGTTGATGACCAGCCCCATCACATCCTCGCTTGGCCAATCGGTTTCGACTGTCGCCATGCCGCGCGGGAAATAATCAGCAATCTCATGCGCATGACGGTGGAGGCGTGCGCGCACTTCGTCGCGGCCCAGAGAATGGGGAAGGGTGACCCGCACCCTTGTTTACCGCTTTTGCTTTGAAGGTATGGCGCCGAAATCAGGAAGCGGAACGCCTGTATCAGGCGATCCTGTTAAATCTTCCAGCATTTCATCCCCGCCATAGCGATATTCAAGATAGCGTGACTTAATTGCAAGATCATCAAGCGCGCCTTCAGCCAAACGGCGCGTTACGCGATCAATTTCGCCCGAAATTTTGGTTAGGCTCGTAACAAGTCGATCATCCGCTGTGCCGCCTGCATGTTCTTCTTTGCGAAGATGCTCTGGGATTTTGCGGTAATTGTCGATTGTTTCCGGGATATATTCGCCCACCAACTCGCGCACTTCGGCCATGGCTGGATGGCTTTCTTCCATCACTTCAAGCTGCGCGCCGAGCGCATCCAATTGCACGCCCATTGTGTCTATGATGGCGGCCGCGGCAGCGGGCAGAGCATCACGCTGCGCTTCCAGCCACAACTCAACCCGCGCGACCATTTGTTTTGGATTGCCTTTTTTGATCTCACTACGGGTGGGAACTTTGATTTTAGGAAAGCTCGAAAAAATCGCGACCGCCAAAGCTGTAGCCACTACAACGCCCATAACGCCCCAAAAACCAATCCCGCTAAACATGGCACCGGCAATGCCAGCGCCAACCCAGATCGCAAATACAGCCAGCACGATATTGCGGACCTTGGTGAGCAGATTCTTGGTCCGCGCGCTTGCTGACCCCTTGCCGATGGCTTTGCCGCTCACACCCGGTCGATGTGTCCCGCCTTCGCGCTGGGTGGCAAGCGATTTACCCGCTGCGCTTAAAATCTGATCACTTTGGCTGGTGCTGTCTGGCATCAATTATCCTCAGCTGTCCAACGCCAGAAGCGAAGGCTCGCTTGCCACTTTGGCTTGCGCCTGCGCTTGTCCTTCAGCGCGTGCGATGTAGCCTTTGGATTTCTCCACCTCGTCGGTCAGCACATTGACGGTCTGTTTCATGCTGTCGAGCGCGCGTACTTTGAATTCATCCACTTCATCCATAGTGTCATAGATGTTCTGGAAGGCGCGTTGCAGCGTTTCCAAAGGTATCGTCGAAGCCGCCGCCTGTTCATGGATTTGCCCGGTCTGCTCCCGCAGCAGCGTGCTGGTCGAATCGATGATGTCGCTCGTTGTCTGATTGAGCGATGTGATCTGCTGCAAGACCAGTTTCTGATTGGTCATAGCCTGTGCCACAGTCACCGCGGTACGAAGCGCGCCGACAGTGGTGGTGGACGCGCGATCTACGCCTTTGACGAGCTCAACATTGTTCTTCTTGACGAGGTCAAGCGCGAGATAACCCTGCACTGAAACTGCCATTTGCGTCAGCAGATCTTGCGTGCGCTGGCGGACATAGAACAAAGCGCTTTCGCGCAAAGCCTTAGCTTTTTCGGGATCGGACGCATCAAGCTCTAACGCTTTGGCTTCAAGCTTTGCATCAAGAGCTTTGGCAATATGGATCATCTGTTCCAACTCGCCCATCGCTTCCCAAAGCTTTTGCCGTTCAGTGTCGATTGCAGCGTTATCTAAGTGCAGCTCTTTTTTGCCGTCTTCGAGCCGTTCGAGGATCGCTTGAATATGGCCTTGCGAAGAGGTGTAGCTGTCAAAATAGTTTTTCAGCTTACTGCCGAAAGGTATGATGCCAAACAGTTTGCGCGGGGCAAGCAGTTTGCCTTTGCGGCCTGGGTCAAGGTCCTCGACCGTGCGACGCAATTCGGCCAAATCGCTTCCAACAGAGCTATCGCTGTCCATTGCCCTCACGGGCCGATCCAAAAATCGATTGGAATGCGCAGCCGCTGCGCGGATTTGTTCCTGACCCATCCGCGTGATCTGATCGACCTTTTCGCCAAAAGCGGGCGAATTGGCATCTTGCGAGACAAGTTCAGTAACAAAAGCATCGACTTTCACATCAAGCTTTGATTTCTGTTCATCGGAAACAGGAACTAGACCAGCCGCCTTTTCAGGCGCTACCACTGGCACTGGATCAGGCGGTGTAAGCTCAAAATCCGTTGCGGTCTTTGTTGCCGTCGCAATGTTCAAATCTGGCGAAGTTTCCGTGCTCATGCGCTCAAATGCTCCCTCAGTTGCGCCAAATCCCAGCGCACCTTTTGTAACTGTATTAGGTATCTAAAACACAGCTTTCAAGTCAGACTAGCGCGGATTGCTGCGCCACGTCTATCACCGTTTATGCGCGCGTTAGGCCCATTCACACTTTCACCGTGGTTGGTTTCAGCCTAAACAGCTGACACAATGAGGGGAATATGAGCGAAACAGGCGACACAAAAGGCACAGCGGCCACCACCAGTGCTGCGCCCGTTGAACGCGAAGCGTCTGCGGTTTTTGGCAAAGTCGACAGTGCGGGTGAAGCCGTTAGGGCCGCCACGCAAAGTCGATTTGGATTTATGCGTGTCATCGCCACTTTTCGCGGCTGGTGGCGCGATGATGTCATCGGTGCGGTTGATCATGGAGATGTGATCGAAAAACGCCGTGACGATTGCGCACTGTCAGAGCATTATCTGTTTATGACGGCGATGAGCGCCGGCATTGCGGTGATTGGTCTGCTGCAATCTTCAACTGCGGTGGTGATCGGCGCGATGCTTTTGTCCCCGTTGATGGGTCCTATTATGGGCCTAGGCTTCGCTATTGCGATCAGCGATTATCAATGGCTCAAACAATCATCCTTGTCCCTTTTCTGGGGCAGCGTGATGGCGATTTTACTGTGCACTTTGGTGGTGTTTTTTTCTCCGATTAAGACGATCACACCGGAAATCGCGGCGCGTACAGAACCCACTCTGTTTGATTTGCTGGTGGCGCTTTTTTCAGGGCTTGCCGGCGCATACGCCATGATCAGAGGGCGCGCCAATGCGATTGTTGGCGTGGCGATTGCGACCGCGTTGATGCCACCGCTTGCGGTAGTGGGTTTTGGATTGGCAACGCTCAATTGGCCTGTTTTTTCAGGCGCGCTTTTGTTGTTTGTCACAAACCTTGTGACAATCGCATTGACTGCATGGGGGCTTGCCAAGCTCTATGGTTTTCGTGGGCGATTAAGCCAGCGCCAGTCGCAATTTCAAAATACCGTTATCATACTCGTTTTCTTTGCGCTTGCTCTGCCGCTTGGGTTGTCTTTGCGCACCATCGCATGGGAGGCAAATGCTTTGCGGATTGTGCGCGAGGAGATCACTCAGGAATTTGACGGGTCTGGGCGTTTGGCGGAACTGGATGTCGCATTCGCTGAAGAATCAATCGGCGTATCAGCCACTATGTTCAGCCCTGAATTCAAGGCCAATGCAGACAACGAAATCGCCAAAGCACTGGGCATGAGGCTGGAGCGAGAGGTGCAAGTTGTTTTGACACAGGTGCCAACCGGATCAAGCTCAGGCGCAGCTGAAGAGGCGGAGCTGGCGGCCGCTCGTGCGAGCGAGGAGCAAGCGGCAAGTGCGCGCGTATCAGCGCTGGCTAACAGACTGTCGCTGGTTGCTGGAGTAACGGAAAGCGATGTCACGATTGATGCCGGCCGCCGCCGCGCAACTGTTCGCGCCCAGCGCTTGGAAGGCGCGACCTTGGCCGCCTATCGTGCGCTTGAAATGCGGATTGCAGCAACGGAGCCGGAATGGACAATCGAACTTCTCCCGCCGCTTGCCAGATTGCCTCAAGAAATCGCTTTTGATGAAGATGGGCCAAGCGTCGAAGGTGCGAAAGCGCTCAGTGTCATTGAATGGGCAAGCGCCCGTGTCGATGTGCCGATTGTGTTGTCAGGCGACGAGGAGCAGGGGGAGCGAGCCGCCGAAATCCTGGCAGAACGCGGTGTGAACGTGAGGCTGGAGACAGGGTCTGGCGATCTTCGCGCGGATTGGGGCGATTTGGGGGGATAACCCTCTATCGCGATCTGAGTTCGCGTTATTTGTCGAAGCCTACGCTGCCAATTCGAGCGGTACAATCTCACCCGCTAGATACAGCTTCTTCGCCTTTGCACGGCTGAGTTTGCCCGACGATGTGCGAGGCAATGTACGCGGGGGCACAAGTTCCACGACACAGCTCATACCCGTTACTGAGCGAACCTTGTCTGCGATTTGTTCGCGCAGTTTGACGCGCTCCACTGGATCAGAGACGCGGCAATGAACGAGAACCGCAGGTGCTTCTTCGCCATTGTCGGTTTCGATTGAGAAGGCAGCAATGTCGCCGTGGTTAAAGCCTGGCAATTGCTCAACCGCCCATTCAATATCTTGCGGCCAATGGTTTTTGCCATTGATGATAATCATGTCCTTGGCGCGGCCCACAATGAACAGATAGCCATCAGCCAGATAGCCCATATCACCCGTGTCGAGCCAGACTTTGCCGCCACTATCAGAGACCAAGCAATCTTCAGTCGCTTCTTCATTGCGGAAATAGGAATGCATGACACTGGGGCCGCTGCACCATACTTTACCGATCTGGTGGTCACCGCGAGGTGCTCCATCCTCTCCGCGAATTTCAACGACCATGTCGGGCATTGGCTTTCCGCAATTGACAATCGCGCGGTAGCGAGCTGGGCGTGACAGATCACGCGGCGTGCCTGAAAGACGCTCTTCCTCGACCAGTTCAACCCTGATGCCTTCGCCGGGCGGCATAACGGTGACGCCCAAAACTGCTTCGGCGAGGCCATAAGAGGGAGTGAAGCTTGCAGCCTTAAACCCGGCGTCCGCAAACGCATTCACAAAGCTTTGCATAACGTCTGGCCGGATCATGTCGGCTCCGTTACCCGCAAGACGCCAGCGTGATAGATCAAAGCGTTCCGCCACATTGGACTGGCTGGAGATACGCCGTGCGCAAATGTCATATCCGAAAGTCGGCGAATACGAGATTGTCGTGCCTTTATTGGCGCTGATCATGTCGAGCCAAGCAAGAGGTCGGCGCGCAAAAGCATCGGGTTTTAGATAATCGCCTGAAACTTGGTTCGCGATCAATGACAAAAAGCAGCCGACCAGCCCCATATCGTGATACCAAGGAAGCCAGCTTACGCAGCGCTCATTGTCTTGCAATTGCATGCTGGTTGAGTGGCCATAAAGGTTATGCAGCAGCGCTTCATGTGTGACGGCCACCCCTTGCGGAAAGCGTGTCGAACCCGACGAATATTGCAGATAGCAGATGTCTTGCGGGGAAACGTCAGGAAAATCGCATTCTGTCGCTTCGCGAGCGGCAAATTGTTCCCAAGTCTCGCCCGTGCATCCCTGACGTTTTGCGGCTTCTTCAGCCATTTCAGAGATTTCTGAGGGATAGAGCAAAATCGCAGGATCACAGCTTTCCAACTGCACGCCCAATTGGTCGATATAATTGTCTTTTCCACCAAAAGTCGTTGGCAACGGCAAAGGCACCGGCCATGCACCTGAATAGACGCATGCACAAAATAGTGCGGCAAACTCTGGACCCGTTTCAGCGATCAATGCCACACGGTCCTGCGGCTTGATTCCAGCAGCAATCAGCCGCTTTGCCATCAAAATCGCTTCCTCGCGCAGCTCTGAAAAAGGATAAACCCGCTCAAGTTTTCCCCGCATATCGTGGAAATTGAGCCCTTTTTGAGAGCGGGCAGCGTAATCAATGGCTTCGTTGAAGGTTGCAAACTGCGCGCGAATTCGCGGCAAATCGCAATCGTTCGGCGTCGGCTGTAATGCGGCGTCGGTCATTTTCTTTAGCGATACCCGTAATTTACGACGCTTCGCAAAGCGCCCTATCATATCCCTTGTTATCGCGTCATAATGGCGCGATGCGATCCGTTAGTGTCCTCATTTGATAAGGTTTGTGGCACGAATAAGGCGAAATGGTTTCATGGGAAAGCAAAATGTCATCATTCAGTAGCCAAGCGATCCGCAATGGTGGCTAAACGCGCAGGTGGCGGCGACCCTGAGATGTCGCAGTCGCGCGGCGCCAAGAAGGCGGGTAAGAAGCGTAAACCTCTTAATGAAACAACTTTGCGTGATTTGGCGCTGCATTATGCCGCTCGGTTTGCGACGACAGGGGCGAAACTCGAAGGGTATCTTGCGCGCAAAATCCGCGAGCGAGGCGTTGCAGAGGACCCCGATGGTCGAACTTTAGAGCTGGATGTTCCAGGTTTGGTAACACGATTGATTGAGCTTGGTTACGTGAATGACGACGCGTATGCGCGGGCGAAATCGCGCGATTTGACACATCGCGGCTATGGCGCTCGGCGGGTGGAGCAGGCATTATGGGCTGCGGGCGTCAACGAGCCTGTTCGCGAGGCCCACGCCCCTAGTGAGGCGGAGGCTCGGCGCGCTGCTATCTTGCTGGCGAAAAAACGGCGCTTCGGGCCGTTTGGGGTTGCTCCATATGATGATCCCGAACCCTTAGATGAACCTAAAGCTCCCGAAGACCGCATGGCGTTGCAGAAACTGCGCGACAAACAGATTGCGGCGATGCTGCGAGCAGGGCATGACTTTGAGCATGTCCGGTTCATTCTTGATGCATCGCATTTAAGGGATATCGAAGAATGGCTAAGCGAGGCAGAGGCGCAGGAAGCCGAAAACGGATCGCAGGAGAGCGGGTTGTGGTAAGAGTTCTGGGTGTTTGCATAGCAGCGGCATTGGTCGCGTGTTCTCCAGCGGAAAGCGGCGCCGCGCTTTCCCAATCACAAAGTTCGCAAGGAAGCGCAGCTGATACCGAAACCCGCACTCATCCTATTTCGGGCTTGGAGATCATCGATGTCACGGTGATGCGCGGCGAGCAGAAAATTGCCTTTGATACCGAGCTTGCCGATACGGTTGAAGCCCAGACACGCGGGCTTATGTTTCGCACGGAACTCGGCGATAATGAGGGTATGCTGTTTCCAACAGAAGTCCCGCAGCAGCGCAGTTTTTGGATGAAAAACACACCGTTGCCGCTCGATATTATCTTTATAGGGCCGGACAAGAAAATCACCAACATAGCGGCGAACACGGTTCCGTATTCGTTGGATCCGGTCCCTTCCGCTGGGCTTGCCATTGCGGTGTTTGAAATCCGCGGAGGGCGTGCGGCGGAATTGGGAATTGTGCCTGGTGACGAGGTGAAATGGCAATCGCGCTAAGATCAGTGGTGTAATGTCTACCAAACCCCACGAACACGTATTGGCGCAGAGCATCAATTGAGCTAGTGAGCGCGCCCATGGGAATCTTAGGCAAAATCTTTACGTGGTGGGATGGTGCAACCATCGGCACGCATTTGTGGTCTTCGCGCAATGGTGAACATGTCGGCACCGATGCGCAGGGTAACAAATATTATCGCGCGTCCAAGAAATCGGGCGCGCCTTCCAATGGTTCTTATATTCAGCGCGAACGTCGCTGGGTGATTTATGACGGTGCTAATGATGCTAGCCGTGTTCCAGCGGAATGGCATGGCTGGCTACACGGCGCATTTGATGATGTTCCAGAAAGTCATTTACCGCCTGCAAAGATCTGGGAAGTTGATTACACACCCAATGCAACCGGCACGCCGAGTGCATATCGCCCCCAAGGTGCTTTGGAGCGCGGTGGCAAGCGTGCGCCAGCGGTGGGCGACTACGAAGCTTGGTCGCCGGGAGATGACGCGTAAAGCGTTCTGATTTTTTGCTATGCGTGCCTTTGTCTCTGCCATTGTGTTCAGCAGTCTTTTGATTGCCTGCTCTTCCGAAGAGCTGGAGCCGCAAGATGCGGCCAATTCCAGTGAGGCAGCACCAGAAGAGACTGGAGAAGCTGAACCGCTGAGTGAGCCCGATCAAAGCGCCTCGGATGAAGACGCATCCGAAGAAGAAATCGCTGAAGATGTCGCCGCTGCCAGCGAATCAGCGACACCGATGGCTGAACGCGTCGCTACCCTTGGGCTGCTCAACAAACGCAACAATGTTTCTATCGATCTGGAAATGAAGCCCGGTGAAACCCGCGAAGAAGGGCCGATCATTATCACTTTGGCCGCCTGTGAG
>JBCAZT010000056.1:0-17660 GCA_038532855.1 Pseudomonadota bacterium | reverse complement strand
TTATCAAGAAGTGGCGCGAGAACCCGAGCCTCATGCTCTACAAGCTGCAAGCCAATGGCTACAAATTCAGCTGGCTTTTGATCCCGCTTTCCATTCCCTTTGTGTGGCTGTTGTTCGCATGGCGGCGCAAATTCAAAGCCTATGACCACGCGATTTTCGTCACCTATTCGCTGAGTTTTATGTCGCTGCTTTTCATCACCGCATCGGTGATCGGGATCAGCCCACTGGGTGCCGGCTGGGCTGTGGGTCTTGTGCTCATTGCAGCCCCTTTGCACCTCTATAAACACCTACGGCACAGCTATGGCCTATCGCGCTTCTCAACGCTTTGGCGCCTGATCTTGCTTAACTTTTTCATGCTGTTTGTGATTATCTTGTTTATGCAGGCGTTGCTGCTGATAGGCGCATTCTGAAGCAGGCATAGAAAAAGGGCGCCGGATCGCCCCGACGCCCTTCTCCCCTAGTTCAATTTTGACGCGGTCAAGCGCCCTGAGGCGCCTCGCCACCTTTGCCGCCAAAGCGTTTGCCTGCTTTCGGAATAGCAGACCCATGCGATGGGCGGCTGGCGATTGGGCCCGATGGCGCATCGGGGCGATCGATTTTGCCATCGCTTAGCAAAGTCTTGATCTCATCGCCGGTCAGCGTTTCGTATTCGAGCAGCGCTTGCGCGAGCAATTCGAGCTCATCGCCGTGCTTTTTCAAAAGGTCGGTCGCACGCTTGTGAGCGCCTTCGACCAGACCTTTAATCTCAGCATCAATCATCTTGTTGGTTTCCGCCCCGCCCATTGTGCGTGCGGTTTGGCCCATGCCGAGATAACCTTCTTGGCTTTGTTCGTATTGCAGTGGTCCGAGCTTTTCCGACATGCCCCATTTGGTGACCATGTTGCGGGCCAGGTCGGTGGCGTATTGAATGTCTGATGACGCGCCAGAGCTGACTTTGTCATGGCCAAAGATCAATTCCTCAGCCACGCGTCCGCCCATGCTGACAGACAGGTTCGCGTGCATTTTATCGCGATGATATGAATAGCTATCTCGTTCCGGCAGGCGCATCACCATGCCCAATGCGCGGCCGCGCGGGATAATGGTTGCTTTGTGGATTGGGTCTGATGCCTCTTCGTGAACAGAGACGATCGCATGGCCAGCCTCGTGATAGGCGGTCATTTTCTTTTCGTCTTCGGTCATCACCATGGATTTGCGCTCAGCGCCCATCATGACTTTGTCTTTGGCATCCTCAAATTCCTGCATCGCCACAAGACGCTTGTTCCGGCGCGCGGCCAGCAAAGCAGCTTCGTTGACGAGGTTTGCAAGATCAGCGCCAGAAAAGCCCGGCGTGCCGCGCGCAATCGTGCGAGGATTCACGTCTGGGGCCAGCGGAACCTTCTTCATGTGCACGCCAAGGATTTTTTCGCGGCCTTCAATATCAGGGATCGGCACAACAACCTGACGGTCAAAGCGGCCCGGACGCAGCAGCGCAGGGTCAAGAACGTCAGGACGGTTGGTCGCTGCGATAATGATGATGCCTTCATTGGCTTCGAAACCATCCATCTCAACCAGAAGCTGGTTCAATGTCTGTTCGCGCTCATCGTTCGAGTTGCCAAGGCCATGACCGCGCGAGCGGCCAACAGCGTCAATCTCATCAATAAAGACGATGCAGGGGGCATTCTTTTTGGCCTGTTCAAACATGTCGCGAACGCGGCTTGCACCAACGCCGACAAACATTTCGACAAAGTCAGAGCCGGAAATGGTGAAGAAGGGCACGCCAGCTTCGCCAGCAATCGCGCGGGCCAGCAATGTCTTACCCGTACCGGGCGAACCCACCAGCAAAGCGCCTTTCGGAATTTGACCGCCCAATTTTGAGAAACGCTGAGGGTCTTTCAAAAACTCGACGATTTCCTGCAATTCCTCGCGCGCTTCATCAATGCCGGCGACGTCATCAAATGTGACCCGGCCCTGACGTTCGGTCAGCATTTTGGCTTTCGATTTGCCAAAGCCCATCGCGCCGCCGCCGCCGCCTTTTTGCACCTGGCGAAGCGCGAAAAATGCGATGCCCAAAATCAGGATAAAGGGCAGCGAATTGATAAGTATGTAGGCAAGCATACTCATTTGCTCGCGCGGGCGGCCTGTAAATTCGACATTGTTTTCTTCGAGAAGCCCGGTCAGCTCCGTGTCGGTTGGCACTGGAACCGTCTGGAAAGCTTCATCATTAGTGAGCGTACCGGTGATGCGATCTTCGCCCAGCTGGACATCTTTCACCCGACCTTCAGCGACAGCGTCGCGGAATTCAGAGTATTTGATTTCCGTGCCTGTGGAACCGCCTGAATTGCTGAACAGCGATACAGCCAGCAACAGGGCGAGGAAAATACCGCCCCAAATCATCAGCTGTTTAACCCATGGGTTTTGGCCCTCTGGAGGTTGCTGGTTGGGATCGTTTTGTTCGCTCATCTGAGGTGATTCCTTGTTTGGTCACCATAATGTAGGACTGCACACGTGAATGGCAAGATAATGCGCGGTCTGGTTTTCGATGCTAATTTTCGAACACTATGATGCGAAAAACTGCTCACACGCAGTGAAGTTCAGCCAATTAGCCGCTCGATCAGCCAAAAACTACCCGTTGTCCCGATCACATAGGTCGCAAATTTGACGGCGTTATGCTGCGTATTTTCCGCCGTGCGGCGCAATCCTGCAAGGATGATCAGCGTGGCAGCCACCACCAACAATTGCCCTGCTTCGACACCCAGATTGAAAGCAAAAAGCGCCACCGCCAGCTGGGTTTGCGGCAGGCCAATATCAGCCAAAGCGCCCGCAAAGCCGAAGCCATGAAAAAGGCCAAAAGCAAACGCCACTGCCCATGGATATCGACGCGTTAGGGTTTGTCTTTCTGGATCGCGCAGCACCAAAGCAACCTCAACCGCAAGAAATACGATTGAAAGCGCGATGAGAGCTTCGACAGGCCTGCCGGGAAGACCTGAATAGCCGAGCACAGTTGCCACCAAAGTGATTGAATGCGCGATGGTAAAAGCGGTCGCAGCCTTCACCACAGGCCAAGGCGCGCGGACCAATAGGACAAGCGCGATGACGAACAGCAGGTGGTCCCACCCGAACAGGATATGCTCTGCTCCGATGATAAAATAGTCGCCAAGGACGCTTAGCGGCGAGGGTTCAGCCAATATCACCGCCGTGGGCGCGTCTGCTGTAAGGCGAAAGCTCTGCGAGGGCGCGTCTTGCGGAACAAACCGGGCGATTGCATCAGATTTACCCAACAACTCACTCAGCCCAAAGCTGCCGCCAGCCGGATCGCCATCGCAAGTGAGGCTGGCCCGGCCCATCAATGCAGCGGACTGAATGCGCTGCGTCGTCTCGCCTTGGACGCCGCAATTGTCAGGGATTACAGGTTCCAGCCGCTCTGCCAGCGCCCTGCCGCTGCCGATAGCGAGTGTGACTTTCCAATCCATAATGTACTCGCCCTCGCCCACCTCGCGCAATTCCACGAGCGAAGGGCGCAATTCATGCGCGGCAAGCGGCAGCGCTGCGACAAGCGCAAGCAAGGCAGCAAGCAGGCGGAGAAGGGGGCGCATCACTCGGTATCGATGCGATAAGCGCTGGCAAGCACTTCGTAAGCGCGCTGTTTGCGCGTCTCTATTTCCGCGCTGCGCCAATCATTGGCGAGGACGGGGCGCAGGGTTTCAAAATCAGGCGTTTCGCCAGCGCGTTCGCGAAGGCGCACCAAATGCCAGCCAAAGCCTGATTGCACCGGGCCTTGCCAGTTAGCGCTTGCATTTAGCGCCGCTATCCCTGCACCAAACTGTTCGCCAAAACGCGACGTGACATCGCGCAGATTTGCATCCTCGATTGTGCGGGAAAGACTGGTGGCCTCACCCGTATCAGAGCCTGTTGCCAAAGCGGCTTTGGCAGCCGCCTCGCTCGCGAAGAATATCTGATCAAAAGTCACCTTCGCATTGGCGGCGTTTGCGCCTGAATATTTGTCGGCATTCTCCTCAAAGAAGGCGCGCAAAACATCGTCTGTTGGTTCCGCTGTTTCCGCTGCCAGGCTGGCGGAGAAATCCATTTTGGAAACAAGCCGCCGCCGCACAACCGCATCGCTTTCATCAAGGCCAAGCCGCAAGGCTTCTCGATACAGCACCTCTTCGCGAACAAAGGCATCAACCGCCTGATCCAACTCTGCATCTGTGGGAGAGCGGCCCATGGTGAGCGACCAGCTTTCAGCGATCTTTTCTTTCTCCGATGCTCCCACATTGATCACCCGCGAGGCAGGATCAGGCGGCGATCCGCCCCATGTGAGCGCCACATACAAAACAGCGCCGAGCGCCGCGAAATGGACAAGCGGTTCGCGCGTCCAATTGGGAAGTGTCACGGGCAATTCTCGCTTTAGCTGGATTTGAGCCAGATCGGCGATGTGTAGGCGCGCTCTTGCGCAACGGCATCCGCCATCGCTTCCTCGCTTAAGGTCACACCGAAACGCACCGCATCATACAATGTCCAACGCGGTGTGGGGATTTCGAGCACGCGGACATAATAGAACGCAGTTTGACCTTCCTTGTAATCAGGATCGCTCCACACCGTGCGCAATTCGGCTGCGCCAATGGAGTTGGTGTAGGTTGCATCTTCGCGGTTGACGCTGTCGCCCACCGCATCAAGCTTGCCGCCCCGACGCGCCCGCGTATCCGCATCGCTCCACACGACATCGTAAATACGCTCTTGCGCCTCGCCTGAGCCATCGACCCAGCCTTTGATGATCTGCACCCGGTCAAGATTTGCACCATCCGGGTCTTTCAAAGCGCTGATCATAAAGGATGGCGCGCTGCCTTCGTCTTTGAGCTCCCCGCCCATTGGCACGCCGCTTTCATAGCCAGTGCGCACCCAGTCGCCATCCCAATTGTCTTCGGTAAAGCCGAAACCGCCAAACACGCGCACACTCATGCGCGGACCGGTTGTGGCGTAAACCTCGCGGCGAGCAAAAGCGTCAAATATTTCGGCCCGAGTGTTCCCTCTTGCCCAAGCCGCTGCATAGCCGCCCGCCAGATAATGCCAGCCAAAGCGCCCTTGCCGCGTGCCCAAATTCTGCGCCTGAATAGAGCGTTCGGTATAGCTCTGCTCATTACCCGTATGCTTGCCCCAGAAATTGTCCTCATCCCCTGTTGCAAGCGACGTGTGGCTATCGGTCGAGCCGATCATCCCGAACGCATACGGGTTCACGCCCAGTTGCTGCTCCAGCGTAAGCCCCCGCAGCAAAGCAGAGCGCGCATAGGATCCGGCATACATGCTAGGCTGCGTCTTTTCGCTCAAAGACAGATTGCCAAAATCCCACCCCTGCACACCAAAGCCGGCCATTTCATCATTGGGCGACAGGTATGGGTGCGTCTCGCTATCGCCTTTGATCTGCGTCGCCTCAATCACCGGCTCTGCCCAAGCGCGAAGGGCGGCGTACTCTTCTGTCATGGGGGAGCCATCTTCCATGGTCATCTGGAACATCAGGCCATTGGAGAGGTTGGAGTTGTGCGGGATCGCCAGCACGCGCCCACCTGTCTCTTCCTCATAATTGCGCATATATTCCCAAAGCTGGGGCGCGGTTGTGGTAAGGCCGGGGAACGGCACGGTCTGGCGCGTCCTGTCAGACCCATCGCGGAACATCACCACCCGGTGCAGATTGTTCCCATTGGGCATTGCGGTCCATTCATAGCCTGCAAGCGCAGTAAAAACGCCCGGCTCATTATACCGATCAAGAATGGAAAGCTGCGTGTTCCAGATGTCCTTGGTCGCTTCTGCTGCCGCTTCAGGATCGGCAAAAGCATCAGGCACATTGCCTTCTGCCGCCGCCGCAATCAGCTCGCTTATCGCCTGCGTCGATTGCTCCGGGCTTTCATGCATCATGTCATACCAGCGAAGCACGGTTTCATCGCCGATGACCCAATCGACATACCAACGCGGCGCATCATACAATCGCCGGGTCGCACCAAGCGCGTCGGAGTGATCGGCAATCACCAAAAAATCGAGCGGACGTGCAAGCTGCGTCGTCCCGCCCGTTGTCGCGGTTACCTCTTCCCCGCGCGCAAAGCGCAAAGCCGCCTCTGGCCCCAGCCTTGTGCCAAAGCCAAAAGCATCGACCGAATTATCGGTGTGAAGATGCGTATCGCCCCAATAGGGCCGGTCAGGAAATTCGGCGAGCTCTATCGTGTCCTCGCCGCTGCCGCTTTGTGAAGCTTCCACCTCTGGCTCGCTCTCACTGCATCCCGACAAAGGCAAAGCCGCAACACTCGCCATCGCAAGCGTGACCCATGCGCTTTTCATGCGCCTCTCCCCTCTTTATCCTCTCGAGGCGGAGTGTGCGCTGAATGGGCCTTCCCGGTCAAGCAGAGTAATTCGGTGACAGTGCACTTAATTCAAATTGGTGTGTGACCCCAAAGCCCCCTGGTAAGCAGGAATTAAGTGCACTGTCACCGAATTACGCGGAGCGTTTCAAAAGCGCCGATCGTTCGCACCGGCACACGACCTCATCACGCTGATTGAGAAGTTCGTGCGTAAACGAAACAATCCCCGCCTCTGGCCGTGATTTGCTGTCACGAAGCCCCGTAACCTCAGAGCGCGCGCGCAAAGTGTCGCCGATAAACACAGGCTTGGGCGTCACCACTTTATCAAAGCCCAAATTGGCAATGAGCGTGCCAAGCGTCGTGTCCCCCACAGAAAGCCCGACAAGCAGCGAAAAGGTGAAAGTGGAATTCACAAGGATCTGCCCAAACCCGCTTTCCTTTGCTGCCTCCACATCCAAATGCAGCGGCTGCGGATTGTGCGTCATGGTGGAGAACAGAAGGTTATCCGTCTCCGTGACAGTGCGGCGAATGTCGTGGTCAAGCGTTTCGCCGAGTGTCCATTGATCGAAGTGTTTGCCGGGCATGGGGGACATGTTCCTGTTGTCGTTCGCTCAGGTGACACTGCACCAATAGTATGATAATATCAATTATAGGAGCAAAACATGGCAACAATCCGAAAAACCATCACGCTTAGCGACAAACAGGACGCATGGATAAAGGCGCAGATTGCGCGCGGTGCGTTCACCAATGACAGCGAATATATCCGCGATCTTGTGCGCCGCGATCAAGAGGGGCAGAATAAGCTTTCTGCCCTGCGCAACGCAATCGCCGAAGGTCTGAAAAGCGGTGTTAGTGAGCGCTCCCTAGATGAAATTTGGGCAGAAGGTGAAGAGCGCGCTCGACAAACCAATGCGTAAATTGTCGATCAGCCGGCAGGCTGACAATGACCTTGTTTCCATATCGCAATACACCTCTGCCGAATTTGGTGAGAGCCAAGCGCGCAAATACCGTGATCAACTGCGAGCCTGCTTTGCGTCGCTACTCGACAATCCGCACCTTGGCCTGAGCGCGCACGAAATAGCGCCCCAACTTCGCCGCATTAGGCAACAAGCCCATGTTGTTTTCTATGTTCCCATAGCGGACGAAATCCTGATTGTCCGCGTGTTGCATCACAGCATGGATTTTGAGCGGCATCTATAGCGGCATGCAATTGGTGCACTGTCACCTTTATTTTGGGCTCGCTCAATTTGGGTGAGCACAAGCTTGATGAAGCCGAAGCGCAGTTTGAACAGGCATTGGCAACCGGACAAACCAATCCAAGAGCGCAGATTGGGCGCGGTCTGGTGGCTTTGGCGCGGCAGGATTATGCGCGAGCTGCGGCAGATATAGATCAAGGCGCTGGGCAGTTTGGAGAGCATCTGGGATCTTGGATCGCAGCGGGTTGGGCGCATTTGCTAGCCGGAGATCAAGGGCGCGCGCGGGAGCGGTTTGAGACCGCTTTGGAAGCGGACGATACCTTCGCAGAAAGCCACGGGGCACTGGCGGTGATGGATGCGCTGTCAGGCGATATGGAGGGTGCTCAGCGTAAAGCTGAGATTGCGAAGCGGCTTGATCGCGCAAGCTTTGGTGCGGCGCTGGCTGGGGTCCTGATTGCCAATGCCTCAGGTGATGGCGAGACGGCGCAGAGGATATTGGAGAAAGCGATGGCTGTGGCCGTGTTGCCGAATGGCGGGACGCTCGAGGAGGCGATTATCCGGTCGGTGGCTGCTACGTAAACTAAATTCGCCCACTGACAAAAAGCGAGAGCACCTTTATGCTCCTGTAAAGAACTAGCCAAGGTCACTGTAACATACGGGGTTTGCCACCCTCAATCCTTTCACACATCATACCCAACCTTGCGCGCTTCATCGATAATGTAGTCAAACCGACATTCATACCTTGGAACGTTAGGCTCAGAGCGTGTCCCACGACCCATGTGATACTCATCTGCTGCTCGGACCCAATCCAACCATTGTTGATAAAGCTCCGGTACGCGCTCCGGTTCAGCAACACACGCAGCTGCTAAACCAATCTTAGCACGTTCACTATGCCGTGGCATCAGTGGGTGCCCCTTTCTACTTTTAAGTTCCGCGCCAATCGGTTCATTGACATCGCGCGAGATATTGAGCGGATCTGAATAGCGTTCAAACCACGCAAACCCCTCTGTTTCCATTAAATCGCGAAATTTCTCAGCCGCTTCAATGCAATCCGCTTCAAGCCTGTCGTGACGGATGGTCCATTCCTTGTCGCGGTCATCATCAAACGGGTAGTAATTGACCATGCGTTGAACGGTGAATCTACCATCATTGGGGCCCCAGTTGTTCATATTCTCCCTGTCCCGTTCTTCCATCGCAAGGATAAGATCGGTCACAGCATTGCAACGAAGCGAAAAAAAGACCTCTACCTCGTGATAGCCATAAGAGCGCACTGCCCCTGCAGGCCAAGTCTCGCTGTTAAATTGCACGTTGTAAAAACCGTCGCGACTTTCATTTTGAAAGGAGAGGGCAAGATTATATCTTTTCTTAAAGCCCTTTAATATCGGGGAAATTAAAGGTGCGAGGGTCTTATCGGGCTGCCTCATCGGTAAAAATAAGGTCCAAAGCTGTTGGCATTGATGCGGCGATATTGAAAGTCTCCGTACTGCCTTCCAGGCAATAAGCCGAGGTCCCTACCTTTGTCTCCCCTAATTTGCACCAAGCCGTTCTGTTCAACCAAAGGATAATGCTCCCGCTGTCTCGCCGAAAGTTTCAATAGATTATGAAGCATTACGCATTACGGTGACAGTGCACTAATTGCATAGCGCGCAATTCATCAATCCGCACTGTTCTCCCCTGCTATCGCGGCGCAACGCTATCGCTTGTGCGATGCATTCCACCTTCGGCGCCTTGCAGGGGCGACTTGAGCGCCGTTTTATTCGTGAGGATAGAGGCTCGGCTGCGCTTCGCGCCCACCCCTAACCCCTCCCGCAGGCGGGAGGGGAAGGCCCTACGCACATAATCCTCCCCTCCCGCCCGCGGGAGGGGCAGCGAGACTTGGGCGCGCCAGCGGCCTAGTCGCAGCGGGGTGGGCTTTTTGGTAATTCGGTGACAGTGCACTAATTGCACTGAGGCGTATCCCGCAGATGAACTTCCACTTTCGCAATTAGTGCACTGTCACCGAATTACCCTCACCACCCCTCAACCACAGCAACGCCATCGTCATCGCTCGACCGGACCACTCCCGGTGTTCGGCTGAAACGCGGGGCCGGGGCGGTGTGCCATTCGCCTTCGTGTTCGACGAAGGTTTCGCGCGCTTTCATGTGGGGGTGGTCGCGGGCTTCTTCTATATCCAGGACGGGGGCAAAGCACGCGTCTGATCCTTCGAGCAATTCCACCCATTCATCGCGTGGTTTTGTTTTGAACAGCGCGGTCAGCTGATCGGCGTAATCGTCCCAATTGGCGGGGTTCATCTGGCCTTCGGCAAGCTGGGCTGGAGCGCCCGCTTTGGCGAGAAATTCGGCGTAGAATTGCGGCTCGATGGCTCCCAGCGAAATTTCCTTGCCATCGGCGCATTCAAAGCAGCGATAGAAATGGGCTGCGCCGCCCAGCATCCCCTCTCCGCGCTGGGTGCTGAGATAAGGGCGGCCGCGCACGCCGAAGAAAAAGCTCATCAAGCTGGTCGCCCCATCGACGATTGCGGCATCGACAACTTGGCCTTTGCCAGAGCGTGTCCGTTCATAAAGCGCGGCCATGATGCCGAATGCGCAATACATCGACCCGCCACCAAAATCGCCGACAAGGTTTTGTGGAGGCACGGGAAGATCACCTTTCTTGCCCACTGCCGCGAGCGCTCCGGTGATTGCGATGTAATTGATATCGTGCCCGGCAGCATGCGCCAATGGACCATCCTGACCCCACCCTGTCATCCGGGCATAGATAAGGCGCTGGTTGAGTTTGAGCAGGTCCTCAGGCCCAAGACCCAGCCGCTCCATAACGCCGGGGCGAAACCCCTCCAGAAGCACATCGGCTTTGGATGCGGCTTTAAGGCAAAAGGCTTTGCCCTCGTCCGATTTAAGGTCAATTCCAGCCCGATGGCGTGCGCGTTCAACCACGGGGTTGGTTGATGGGGTGCCGGGGCGCTCAATGCGGACCACTTGAGCGCCCAGATCCGCGAGCAACATTCCTACATGAGGGCCCGGTCCAATACCGCTGAATTCCAACACGCGAAGTCCTACAAGAGGGCCGTTCTTGGGGGCGGATTTTGAATTTTGTTGATCGGTCATTTTAGGTGGAACGCCCATGCTATGAGGATGTGTTAACTGTACTAAACCCGTTTCTGGCCCGATGTCATAAAGGTGGCAAGCGCTGAGGCTCCAATCCTCTCGATTTGCCCAAATTTGACAGGGTCAGGGCAATTGGGGTGTGCATCTGTGTGTGAGACGAGGAAACGCATTTTAGCCGCAGCTTCAGCCGGGGGGCATTGGGACCAATTGATGCTGGTTCGGCAGGCCTTTGATGGGCACGATATCCGCTTTGCCACCACTTACCGCGCGGTGGCGGAAAGGGACAGTGTGGAAGGGGTGATCGTCCTTCCAGACTGCAATGTCAACACGCCTTTGGCAGCCCTAAAATGCGCGTTTGCTGCGGCTTGGCTCGTCGCAAATCTGCGTCCCGATATCGTCGTATCCACGGGCGCTGCTCCAGGGTTCTTCTGCCTTTTTTGGGGGCGTATACTGGGAGCAAGGATCCTATGGATAGACAGCATAGCCAACGGTGAAGAGCTTTCATTATGCGGGAAATTCTCACGGTATTTGGCGCATGAATGCCTGACACAATGGGAGCATTTGTCGCATGATCCAGCACTGAAATTTCGCGGGGGTGTTCTGTGATCTTGGTGACAGTGGGCATGCAATTGGGGTTTGATCGGTTGATTGAGGCGATGGACCAATTGGCACCGACGTTAAATCACCATGTTATCGCACAAACAGGTAGAGGTGATTACGTCGCAAGGCACCTTGAACAACACGTTGAGATTGCGCCCTGGGAATTTGACGACCTTATGCAGCACGCGCATTTGATTGTCGGCCATGCAGGGATTGGGACGGTTTTAGCAGCAGTCAGATCGGCTAAACCGCTTGTGCTGCTGCCTTGGCGTGCTGCGCTTAAAGAGCACCGCAACGATCATCAACTGGCAACGTGTCGCCAACTTGAGGGGCGAAGTGGCATTTACCCCGCTTTTAAAACCGTTGACCTATCCGCAGCGATAGCTTCGGGGCTGACATTTGAAGGCGGAGAGGAGCGGCGCGATGATGCGAGCTTACCCTTGCAGGAAGCGGTGCGCCAATTCATCGAGCTTGGCCGCTTGTAAAGATCGGCTCAATTGTAAAATTGCGCTGCAAGATGAAGGGATTCAGTGAAATTTATTCAGGCCTAACGCGATTTTAAGCTAGTCTGGCTAACGCCTGCGAAAACGCTAACGGACTTGAATTTAATGAACGCACCTTTTGATCCTTCTCTGGCGACTGGCCCTGATGCCGCTGTTCAGCCTGCCCCCGATCACCAAATTGCCGTCATTGGCCTAGGTTACATCGGACTGCCAACCGCTGCTGTTCTGGCAAGCTATGGCTGGAGTGTTTGCGGCGTCGATGTGACCGAGGAGGTGGTGAACACAGTCAATGCAGGCGGTGTGCATATTGAGGAGAAAGACCTCGATCAATTGGTGCACGATGCGATTGCATCGGAAAAGCTCGTCGCCTCAATGGAGGTGCCCGCTGCGCATTTTTATATGATTGCTGTGCCAACACCTCTTGGCGATAATAAATCGCCTGATATCGGCTATGTCGAAGCGGCTGCCCGCGCGATCGCGCCCAAAATACTTCCCGGCGCTTGTATAATTGTCGAGAGTACATCGCCTGTAGGTACGACCGAAAAGGTCGCCAAGATTATAGCCGATATGCGTCCCGATCTCATAATACCAAGCTTTGGTGCAAGCGACGAAGAGCCCGCCGATATCGCTCTTGCCTATTGCCCAGAGCGGGTTTTGCCCGGCAAAATCGTGCACGAATTGGTTGCCAATGATCGAGTGATCGGCGGAGTGACCCCCGCCTGCGCGGACAAGGCTGCAGCGCTCTACACCAGCTTTGTGAAAGGCGATTGCTTAAGAACGAATGTCCGCGTTGCCGAAACGGTAAAGCTTGTCGAAAACAGTTTTCGCGATGTGAACATTGCCTTTGCCAATGAACTATCGATGATTGCCGATGAGATTGGCGTTGATGTTTGGGATGTGATCCGGCTGGCCAATCGCCATCCGCGCGTCAATATCCTGCAGCCGGGCCCAGGTGTTGGTGGGCATTGCATCGCGGTTGATCCGTGGTTCCTCGTCGCCGGCGCGCCAGAGACCGCAAGACTGGTTCGCACTGCGCGTGAGGTGAATGATTACAAAGCCAAGCACACACAGCAACGCATACGGGATCTGTTACAGGCATGCCCAGGCGGAAAAGTCGCGTTGCTGGGCCTCGCTTTCAAACCTGATATTGACGATTTCAGAGAGAGCCCCGCGCTCGAAATTGCAGAACAGCTCGCCCCTGATCTGGGCTCCCGAATGCTTGTGGTTGAGCCCTTTGCAGATGTTCTGCCTGACCACCTCCAAACCAATGGTGCTCAATTGACCAATTTGGACACAGCGCTGAACGAAGCAGAAGTGATCGTCATTTTGGTTGACCACACTGCGTTCAAACATCTCGTCCAAAGCGATTTGGCTGGCCGAATTGTATTTGATACGCGCGGGATGCTCAAACGATGAGCACATCTAGCGGGCGCCCGCGCATTCTGGTCGCCTTCGGAACGCGGCCCGAAGCGATCAAAATGTTCCCTGTGGTTGCCGCACTTAAAGAAACAGATCGTTTTGATGTGCGCGTCGCTGTCACCGCGCAGCACCGTGAGATGCTCGATCAAGTGCTCGCACTTGCGGAAATCCAGCCCGATATTGATCTTGATCTGATGATGCCGGGGCAAAGTCTCGATGCGCTATCCGCGCGCATCATCACCCGTTTCGGAGAAGCGCTGGACACCGAGAAGCCCGATCGCGTTTTGGTCCATGGCGATACGCTCACCACCATGATGGTAACGCTTGCCTGTTACTTCCGGCGTATTCCTATTGGCCATGTCGAAGCCGGACTTCGCAGCGGCGATATCTATTCCCCGTGGCCCGAAGAGGTGAACCGAAAAGTCACAGGCGCAATCGCCGATCTGCACTTTGCCCCCACGTCTGGCGCAGCCAATGCGCTGAAAGCAGAAAACGTATCAGCGGACGCAATCCATGTCACCGGGAACACGGTGATTGATGCTTTGCTTTTCGCCAAAGACAAAATCGCTACAAATGCCAATCTCGCCCCTCAAATCTCCGAGCTTAAGGCTCGGTTTTCGGGCAAGAGGATTGTCGCAGTCACCGCTCACCGCCGCGAAAACTTTGGCGACGGGATGAAGCAAATAGCAGATGCGTTGAAAGAGCTATCTCAGCGAAATGACATTGCGATTATTTATCCTTTGCACCCCAATCCCAACGTAGCCGAAGTGATGCAGCCTGCCTTAAGCGGGCGCGACAATATCGCCCTTATCGAACCGCTCGATTACCTCGATTTCGTCGCGATGATGGAAGCCAGTGATCTGATGCTAACCGATTCCGGCGGCATCCAGGAAGAAGCCCCGACACTTGGCAAACCCGTTTTGGTTATGCGTGACACAACAGAGAGGCCCGAAGGCATCGCGGCGGGAACTGCGCTTTTGGTTGGCGCTGACAAAGAAGCGATCCTGCAAAACTGCAAAACGCTTTTGGATAACTCATCAGCGTATTCAGCCATGGCTCAAGCGCACAATCCTTATGGCGATGGAACAGCCAGTCGCCAGATTGCCGATATTATTGCATCTGCACACGCGGCCTAACTTTCCGAGGCTTTGCCGTGCGATTTTGCACGTTGCGACGATAGAGCACCGCCGATATCATTACTGCAAAACTCAATCCTAGATCGAGCATCCAATTGAGTTTGAAGTCATAAAGCACTCGGTCAACGCCGTGATGCGATATGAGACGCACTTCGATAAGAATGAGCATTGCAAGAGCAGCTGCAAGGCTCCCGAGCAATAACTTGTCCGGGATAGACAAATGCTGCTCTTGAAAACGCTTTGCCCCCCATATCCCGATAAGCGTCATCAGTGATGCGGCTGCGGCCAGCATGGCCGACTGCCAAGCACGACGCTCTTCATAAACTGCAAGACTCTTGAGCACCCCGCGCATTTCCGCACGCAAAAAATCCTCAACGGCCAAGATGCGGTAAACCGCGAGACCCGCAAAAAGCCCCGCTAAAACTAGAAAAGCAATAAAATGACACGACGGAGATCCAAGAGATCGGCCATGGCGATTGGCTGTTTTACAAGCAGCAAAGCAACTGGCTGAGACAACAAGATAAAAGATTGCTGCAAAAACACTCAACATAACCCCAGCGTTGGACTTGCCCACTCCTGCACATAGTTTTGAGCGATGGGATAGTTCGGCTCTAAAAAAAGAGATATTAAAATAATGACAGAGGGAAGAAAGCCGACGAAAAGCTGTTAAAAGCACCTTTCTGGATGGTCTTGTTATTCGTGCTGGTACTTCAATCTTTGCGCGAACTTGCATGTCTGGCATTCACAACTAGGGGGCGTGCGAATGGACAGCCAAATAGTGCGTATGCGAATGGGGGCCTGCTTGGTGTCAGTCGCAACTTTGGCTGGATGCGCCAGCACGCCGGAACCGTTAGTTGGAGCGGCCGTTACACAGCCACGTGCAGACTTGGGCCAAGTCTCATTCAGTTTCGCGCGCTCAACGTTCTATTTGATGCGTCCGTCCGACAAAATCTCAGTCAACGTCTTTCGCGAGCCGGATTTCAGTCTCGAAGATGTTCAGATCGGCGTAGCCGGAAATGTGTCTTTGCCCTTGCTCGGCTCTATTCCGGCCGCTGGGATGACAGCGCAGCAATTCGAAGAAGACGTAACGCAACGCCTTATAAAGTCGGGACTGAAGTCGCCTTCGGTCAATGTGAACATAGTGCAATATGCGTCTCATCTGGTGACCGTTGAGGGCGCGGTGCGGGAACCAGGGGTTTACGAATTTACTCCAGGCGCCAGACTCTCGTCTGCCATCGCACAAGCGCGCGGGCCTCAACGTACGGCCAAAGCCAGCCAATTGGCCGTTTTTCGCGAAGGCCGCGATGGGATCTATGTCGCAAAATTCGATTATGGACAGATGCGGTGAGTTCCGATTACATTGGTGGTAATGAAAGCATCAGGGCCCGAAATGGAACGATCAACATGACTCTCAGCGGCGAAATGTACGATCGTTGAGACGCCTCTATCTCTCAGAATTTGCTCCACCAATGCTGTGTCCAAGATATCGCCTTCAATCAAATCAGCATTCGTTGCAGCGATGGTCGATCTGTTGCCGGCATAGGTCAACACATCCAAGACTATTACTTCGTCCTCAGGATTTTGTTCACGCCAGTAATGCAAAAAATTGCCGCCAATAAATCCGGCACCTCCAGTAACGAGAAGATTTTTCAATTTCGCCTCCTCAATATTATTGACTGTATCGCGGCAATAAAGAGTTAGCGGATTGCATTGAGATAACTAGCGCTCAATTCCACTCGTTTGGACGATGAATGTCTTTTCACATCAGTTACGCCCATGCTTTGTTATTTTCCGATCTCGAGGTCGGCATGGACTAAAGGGGGAATAGCTGATGCGACAGATTTTTTTACGACAGATCAGCGTATGCGCTGCGCTTATTCTCGCACTTACCCCGACATTAGCCCAATCGAACACACGCGCGGGAGATAGCGGCGCTACATATGAGCGATCAGCTGCTGCGCTTTCAGGATCAGAAAAACAATCGCAGCTAGCCGGGCAAATCACTGCAGCGGATTTCTTCGTAGCTTTACTTTTGAGCTCATGGGTCACCGGCATCGTGTTTGTTGCCACGAAGAATGAGAATCAGTCGCCGGGGGCCAATTAAGAGGATGGAGGACTTTTGGCATTTGCTTTGCTGACGAACCATAGATTCAAATTATCATGCCCGCCGACAAAGCCGAAAGTTGGCATGAAATCATGGTTGACCTGTGAGTGAATGATCTTTGCGCTACTCGCAATCGCCGTTTTATGCGGCGGCGGCGGAGTTCGATACGGGCTTACCAATCTTATTGTGCAGCTTTCTGCGCTGGTCATTTTGGCGGTGCATGGCCCCTCTTTTGTGGCTTTTTGGAAGGCTGCCCCCTTCCCGCTTCGAACGCTTGTCGCAGCCAGTCTACTATTGCCGCTATTGCAAGTGGTGCCTTTACCCCCTGAGTTTTGGACCTCGATTCCCGGACGCAAAGCGATTCTGGAGTCATATAAACTGATCGGCGCCGAGGAGAGTTAGGTGCCAATTAGTGTTGATCCAGCACGAAGCCTTGTGGCTTTAAGCGGATTGATCGTCCCTTTGACGATTATCAGCGTGGGATGGTCCATTGCTTACCAAAAGCTGTTCTTAGCCGGGTGGTGGATCGCCGGATTAGGAATAATCAGCGTAATCATAGGTATCCCCCATGTCTTGAACGATGGGGCAGCTTTCCTGCTGTACCCCGAAACACCGATGCCGGGGGTGCTTTCTGGCACATTTGCCAACCGAAATTCAGCTGGCATTTTTCTCGTCTGCGCGCTTTGCTTTGTCGCGCTGCTGCCCTCCCCAGTTACGCGTCACGATGTTTTGATAACCCGGATTTAGTTGGTCTCATACTGGTCGCGGCTTTTGTTCAAAGGAACAGCCTTCGGTTGCAAATAGTATGACTGAATTGAGAACGGTTAGCCCAAAACCGAAGTTGTCCAAATTATTCAACCCCAACGACAACTGCTTTGCACTTCGATGCAGAGCTAAGAAACAAGCCTAAGTTCAGTAAGTACATCCTCAGATGCCCCGCCTACCGACACAAAAGTGAAATGCTTTTGCGGGCCGATTTCGACTTTTTAATCGATATGGAAATAAAAATGGACGTCAATAAACATTTACAACTTGAGATGTGTCTAGACTTAGTTCATCGATAATGGAGCAAAAATTGAGTCGCATGGCAAAAAAGTGAGTCAGTCGAAGTAAAAACTGATCGTCGAGGCCAGAACCGAAAAAGGGGGGAGCGCAACAGGCACATTATTATATATCAGAGGGACAGTATCATTGTTACTTGAGTTTAGTACAAACCATGAACCAATGGGCCATTTAGATATAGCAGGGGCTTTCTTGCTAGATACGCTGATTCAT
>JBCAZT010000055.1:0-17769 GCA_038532855.1 Pseudomonadota bacterium | reverse complement strand
TTCCATCAAACTCGGAATGCTCCGCAGCAGGATTGCGTCGGTTTCCACCGAGGCTTCTTCTTGCCATTGTTTGACGATTTCCAGCGCACCTTCATCTGTGATGATCCCATCTAAGCCTTGCGTCATTTGCGCTTCGAGTTGCTCGGTTGTTTCTTGGAACAAAGCAATGTGGCTATCGCCCGGGTAGGCGGTGTCCAAGATGGCCTGCGCCAGCACCAGTTTGTCGGCATCGACCTCGTCGTATGCGCTGCTGGTCGTTTCCTGCAATGCGTATGCTGGCGAGAGAGGCAGAGCCACTGCGACGGCGAGTGCAAGAAGGTGCTTCATAGCTTACTGATCCAAGAAAGAACGCATCTTGCGGCTGCGGCTTGGGTGCTTGAGCTTGCGTAGCGCCTTCGCTTCGATCTGACGGATACGTTCGCGGGTCACGCTGAACTGTTGGCCAACTTCCTCTAGCGTGTGGTCCGTGTTCATTCCGATACCAAAGCGCATCCGCAGCACGCGTTCTTCGCGCGGGGTAAGTGATGCGAGGACGCGGGTGACGGTTTCTTTGAGGTTTGCTTGGATCGCGGCATCTACCGGGATAATCGCGTTCTTATCTTCAATGAAATCACCCAGATGCGAATCTTCCTCATCGCCAATGGGGGTTTCAAGGCTGATCGGCTCTTTGGCGATTTTCATCACTTTGCGAACCTTCTCCAACGGCATGGAGAGGCGCGCTGCCATTTCCTCAGGCGTCGGCTCGCGGCCTTCTTCGTGGAGGAATTGGCGGCTTGTGCGCACGAGTTTGTTGATCGTCTCGATCATGTGCACAGGAATACGGATTGTGCGAGCCTGATCGGCAATAGAGCGCGTGATCGCCTGCCTGATCCACCATGTCGCGTAGGTCGAGAATTTGTAACCGCGGCGATATTCAAATTTATCGACCGCTTTCATCAGGCCGATGTTCCCCTCTTGAATAAGGTCCAGGAACTGCAGGCCGCGATTGGTGTACTTCTTAGCGATGGAGATCACAAGGCGAAGGTTGGCTTCCACCATTTCCTTCTTCGCGATCCGCGCTTCACGCTCACCTTTTTGCACCATGTTGACGATGCGGCGAAACTCAGGAAGCGCCATGCCGGTGTTGGACGCGATATCGGCGATTTCGGTGCGGATACGCTCAATCGCGCTCTCTTCACGCTCTAGGAACGCGGCCCATTTTTTGTCTTTCTTGGCGCGCTCTTTGATCCAAGCATCGTCCATTTCATTGCCGACATAGCCTTTTAGGAAATCGATCCGCTTGATCTTATGACGTTCAGCAAGGCGCAGCATTTGGCCGCCCAGTGCGGTCAAACGGCGATTGAAGGCATAGAGGTTGTCGACGAGGAATTCGATCTTGGTCGCGTGGAATTGCATCGATTCCACCTCGCCGGTCAGCTCATCGCCAAGGCTTTCGTATTTCTTTTCTTTGGCCTTGGGAAACTCATTGCCAAGTGCCAAAGTTTCAACGCGTTCGAGCTGCAACTTCTCAAACGTTTTGAAGAGTTTGGTGATGCGAGCAAAGCGTTCAATCGCGTCAGGCTTAAGCGTCGCTTCCATCTGAGCAAGCGACAATGTGTTGTCCTCTTCCTCTTCTTCGTCGCGCTTTTTCTCACCGCCTTCGCCGTCTTCATCATCACCTTCTTCCTGGTGATCTTCGACTTCTTCTTCTTCGCGAATGGTAGGCCCAGCGGTTTCTTCCGAAATTTCGCCGCCGTTTTCAGCTTCCTCGTTTTCCTCTTCCATTTTGTCTGGTGGAGGCTCTTTAGAAAGCATGGCGTCAAGATCGAGGATTTCGCGCAATTGCATGTCTTCAGCGTTCAGCGCTTCGGACCATTGAATGATGGCATGGAACGTGATGGGACTTTGGCAAAGGCCCATAATCATCATGTCGCGGCCAGATTCGATCCGTTTGGCAATCGCGATCTCACCTTCGCGGCTCAATAATTCCACCGCGCCCATTTCGCGCAGATACATGCGTACTGGATCATCGGTGCGATCACCCGTGCCTGTTTTCTTCGCAGCAGGTTTTGCGTCTTTTTTGGCGTCTTTTTTGTCATCGCCAACCGACATCTCCTCAACTTCGGCTTCTTGCTCGGCCTCAGCTTCGGCTTCTTCGTCGTTCTCAACGATTTGCACGCCCATTTCAGAAAGGGCGGTTTGAATATCTTCGATCTGATCGGGGCTCATTTCGCCCGATGGCAAAGCCTCATTCAGCTCGTCATATGTGACATAGCCTTTTTTCTTCGCCTTGGTGATCAGTTTTTTGACCGATGCCTCGTTGAGGTCGATCAGAGGAGCATCTTCTTTGTCTTGAGATTTAGCGCTGGTTGCCATCTATCTTTTTCAATCCATTGTCCGGATTTGAGCGGTCAGGTCGCTCGCTTTCCGAAGTTATCCCCGTTGCCGCCGATTAAGCAGCAGATGTGTTTTCGCTGGGTGTCCCAGCTTTGCGTCGCCCAAATGCTTTGAGGCGTTCATTAACAGAAGTGAGCTGTGTGCGCAGGCGTTCCTGTTCTGCAAAAGCCCCTTCCGGGTCTTCCTCAAAGGTCGCAATCGTCGCCGCCATAGCGGTTTCGAGCGCCGGTTTTTGGACCAGCAGCGACACAGCTTCAGCCAGTTGATCGCGCGCTTCACCGGGGTGTGTGCCTTCTCTGAGGAAAGCGTAGCGAAGATCGTCCGGTGGGGCGATTTGGCCGAGTTGTTCGGATATGGCCATTTCGCTGTTTGAATCAAGGGTCTCCGATAATTCTATCAGCGATTCAATTGCAGATGTGGCCTGTGGGTCATGTCTGGCAAGCTCCATAAGAGCGTTTTGATGCCGCTCAATCTGGTCTGGATGGCGCAGAAATCCGGCCATCACAGCATCGCGAAGATTGTTTTTTTGGCTGCCGGATGCGACGCGGCCAAGAATGGATCGGGCATCATTGGAAAGCCTCGCGGGCGCAGTGTTGCGGCCTTTCCAAGTCGAAAAGTTGCCGTTTTGCCGTCTTGCCTCGCGTGGGGGATAGGCAAAGGCTGAGAATCGATCGAGCAATTCGCGCCGATACAGCGCCTGAATATCGCGATCCTCGATTGTGTCGACATGCGCCATCAGTCGGGCTTTCAATCCCGCTTTTGCTTCGGGGCTTTCAAGCGGCTGCGCATCGCGTTCTGCTGTCCAAATGGCATCGAGCAGGCTTTGCTGTTGATCGAGCAATTTCTCCATTGCCTGTGGGCCCTGATCCTTGATCAGATCATCCGGGTCCTGTCCTGAAGGCAGGCGCACAATGCTGAGTGATCGCATCGGGGCAAGCAAAGGAAGAGCGCGGCTGATCGCGCGCATCGCGGCGCGTTGTCCGGCTGCATCGCCATCAAAGCAAAGCACCGGCACCTCAACCATGCGCCACAGCATTTCGAGCTGGGCCTCCGTGAGAGCGGTGCCGAGCGGTGCGACCGCATCATGAAAGCCCGCCTGCGCGAGCGCGACGACATCCATATATCCTTCGACCACAATTACGCGACCGGTTTGGCGCGATGCGGGAGAGGCGCGGTGGAGGTTGTAGAGTGTGCGCCCCTTATCAAACAGCGGCGTGTCGGGTGAATTGAGGTATTTCGCAACGCCATCACGCTTGCCCAATATCCGCCCGCCAAAGGCTATTACACGGCCGCGTGCGTCTTGGATCGGCAGCATGACGCGATCGCGAAACCGATCATAGGCAGAGCCATCATCAGTGACGATGCGCATCCCGCTATCGGCCAGCATTCCAGGTTCAAAATTGGGCAAAGCCTTGGCAAGTGCCTGTTTGTCTTCTGGCGCGTAACCAAAACCAAACTCGCGCAAAACATCTTTCGTCAGTCCGCGCCGTTTAAGGTAATCAAGCGCCTCGCGGCCCTCTGAGCCCCGCAGATTGTGCACAAACCAATCTTGCGCAGCGGTCGTCACATCGACCAGTTCAGCGCGTTTTTCTGCCCTTTTCGCTGCTACTGGATCAGGTGCGGGGACTTCCATCCCGGCTTCTGCAGCGAGTTCCTTAATCGCATCCATAAAACCAAGGCCGCGCTGCTCGATCATCCACGTGATCACATCGCCATGCGCCCCGCAGCCAAAGCAGTGATAAAACTGCTTTTGATCATTCACATAAAAGCTTGGCGTCTTCTCGTCATGAAATGGGCAGCACCCTGACCATTCACGCCCCTTTTTGGTGATCTTTGTCGTCCGCTGCACCACACTGGAAAGCGTTATCCGCGCGCGAAGTTCATCTTTCCATTGGGGGGTGATCGTCATGACTCAATCGTGCGCTGCGCGGGGCTTCATTTCAAGCACGCTGTGTGAATATGTCTGTGGTTATGAAAGCGCCGCTTTCACCAAACCGCTTGCCAGTTTGCCATCTAGCACCGCGCCGTGGCGTTTTTTGAGCTCGCCCATAACGCTGCCCATATCTTTCATGCTTGATGCGCCAAGCTCGCCCTTGATCACATCGATAGCAGCAGCGGTATCCGCCTCGCTCATCATCTGCGGGAGGAATTCTTCGATGACGGCGAGTTCCGCCTTTTCTACTGCAGCGAGTTCATCGCGGCCGCCTTTTTCATACATGTCGATGGATTCGCGGCGTTGTTTTGCCATTTTCTGCAAAACGCTAGTCACCAAAGCATCATCGTCAATCTCTTTGCCACTGGTGCGCTCTTCAATATCGCGATCCTTGATCTTCGCAGCCATTTGTCGAAGCGTCGCTGTGCGCTCTTTTTCCTTGGCTTTCATCGCGGTGATTGTGGCGGTCTTTATATCGTCTCGGATCATGGTTTTTGACTTTGCTGTGGATGAGTGATCGATCACGCCCGTTCTTGGGCATTTCCCGGCACAACCTAGGTTGACGAGAGCCAAGTGCAAGCCTAGCGGATGAGACTTAGCGACATTGCTGGAAAAACCCTTTTGAACGGAGCGCCCCATGGCCCCATCCGCCTCTACCCCTGCGCAGCCATCTGGTGCGACAGGTTGTCTCATTCTGGCTGATGGCAGCATCATCTGGGGCAAAGGTTTTGGCGCATCGGGCAGTGCGGTTGGAGAGGTGTGCTTTAACACGGCGATGACGGGTTATCAGGAGGTGATGACCGACCCCTCTTACTCAGCGCAAATCGTCACATTCACATTCCCGCATATCGGCAATGTCGGCGCCAATCCTGAGGATGTGGAAAGCGCTGTCGATAAGTCTGTGGAGAGCGCTGTGGGTTGTATCACTCGCGAAGACGTGACCGCGCCATCCAATTTCCGATCGATTGATAGTTTCATCGATTGGATGACTAGGCATGGCAAAATCGGCCTTGCCGGCGTTGATACGCGGGCATTGACCCGGCGCATTCGTGTGTCTGGCGCGCCCAATGCTGTGATTGCGCATGATCCATCAGGCAATTTTGACATTCCGGCATTGCTCAAACGTGCTCAAGAATGGGCGGGGCTTGAAGGGATGGATCTTGCGATCCGCGCTACGCGGGAGGCCCAAGAGAAATGGGATGGTGGATATTGGCGCTTGGGCCATGGTTATGGCCGGGCTGACTGGTCGAACAAGCCGCATGTGGTTGGCATCGATTACGGCGCGAAGGACAATATTTTTCGTAACCTAGTGCGCGCAGGAGCGCGGGTGACTGTGGTGCCGGCCAAGACTTCGGTTGAGGACATTCTGGCGCTGGAGCCTGATGGCGTGTTCCTATCCAATGGTCCGGGTGACCCAGCGGCGACCGGCGAATATGCCGTGCCGGTGATCAAAGCTTTGCTGGAGCGCGATATGCCGCTCTTCGGCATCTGCCTTGGCCACCAAATGCTGGCGCTGGCAGCAGGCGCGAAAACCGTCAAAATGCACCAAGGCCATCGCGGTGCGAACCATCCCGTTCAGCGCGTAGGGGAGGGGTGGGGCGACACCTCTGGCCTTGTTGAGATCACCAGTATGAACCATGGCTTTGCGGTCGATGCAGAGACTTTGCCGGACACGGTGGAACAGACCCATGTGAGCCTGTTTGACGGTTCCAATTGCGGGATCGCGGTGAGGGGGAAGCGGGCGTTCGGCGTCCAATATCACCCAGAGGCATCGCCGGGGCCGATGGATAGCTTCTATCTGTTCGAGAAGTTTGTTGGGGAGTTGGGGTGAGGCCGTTTGCGCGACAACTCCCTTCCCTTGGGGGAAGGGCTGGGGATGGGGGCTCAACGATTGCGGGCAATCTCCACCTCGGCCGCAATCGTTTGCAGTACGCCATCCATATTCTCCAGCACTTCATTGTTCCAAAATCGGATGACGCGGTAACCGTGGGCGGAGATGATTTTCGTTCGGACGATGTCGGCGGAACACTCAGCGTGCTGGCCCCCATCAAGTTCGATGGCCAGCCGCAAGGATCTGCAGGCGAAATCTACAATGAAGTCTCCGATCGGAAATTGTCGAACAAATTTTGCCTCAAATGGCCGACTACGCAATTGGCGCCACAAAATGCGTTCAGGTTTCGTCATCTCTTTGCGAAGTTTGCGTGCGGTTTTGGTCAATCGTTTTTCGGCCATAGTAGTACACCCATCCCCAACCCCTTCCCTCAAGGGAAGGGGCTCTTCAGGCTTTTAATCGCCCTCTTGATTTTGATACTCCCAGGCTGCTCGCTCCTGTTCGATGAGGATTGGCGTGAGGTGGCGGAAGATACTGACGGCTGCATCGCTCGCATGGCATCCACCACTTCGGCGCGCGATTTTCGCAATGCGGGGATCGATAGCGGAACATGGGTGCCGACTTACACCTATGACGTTACCAAGCTTGATTTGGATGCCATCAAAGCGCTTAGCGTGCTTGGAAGCGAAGAAACATCTGGCTCAAGATTGATGTTGTCAACCAATGAAACTTCGACTGCAAGCGATCAGTTCATGGCGCAGTCGGTTGATGAAAAAGGGGCGTTTTTTCTGGCGAAAGACCCTGCCCTGTACCGCGTCCGCGGTGTGCCTCAGCCGCATGATGAGATCGTGCGTGCGGGATGCGAGAAACAACAGGACGGAATGCGGCTAATAGCATTCAGCGTGGCCAAATCGGTGCCCCGACCAGATCCAGACATTGACACAGCTGTCGAAGAGGAGGCCGAGTAATGCTGGCATCGTCTTTCGGTGTGCTAGTCCGACCAACTCTCCTATTGCCTCTCGCGATAGGCGTGACTGGTTGCTCGGAACGCTATTGCTCTGAGGTGGACGTATGCTGGGCCACTCGTGACGAAATTATAGCTGCCGCTGAGCGCTGCGGTACCGCAGATTTTGAACCAATCAAAGCCGGTCGGGTCTACTCTGCGGCCGGACAGCCTTACGATTCTGAACTTTCTAACTGCATCGCGGACGATCTGCGCGGTCAAGGACTTATGGTAACCCACTAATGCCCAAGCGTAACGATATTTCCTCCATCCTCGTCATTGGCGCAGGTCCGATCATCATCGGCCAAGCGTGCGAGTTTGATTATTCGGGCACTCAGGCGATCAAAGCGCTGAAAGAGGATGGCTACCGTGTCATTCTGGTCAATTCCAATCCGGCCACAATTATGACCGACCCGGAATTCGCCGACGCGACCTATGTAGAGCCGATCACCCCGGAAATCGTCGCAAAGATTATCGCCAAAGAGAAACCCGACGCACTGCTTCCGACCATGGGCGGGCAGACGGCGCTCAATTGCGCGCTGGCTTTGGAAGATATGGGCGTTTTAGCGGACCACGGCGTTGAGATGATTGGCGCTAAGGCGGACGCTATCGACAAGGCTGAAAACCGCCAGCGTTTCCGTGAGGCGATGGACAAAATCGGCCTTGAAAGCGCGCGCTCTGGTGTTGCCAACACTCTTGAAGAAGCGCGTGAAGTTTTGGAGCGCACAGGCCTTCCATCGATCATCCGCCCTAGCTTTACGCTTGGCGGTACGGGCGGCGGGATCGCTTACAACAAAGCCGAATTTGATAAGATTGTTTCCGAAGGGCTCGACGCCTCTCCCACCACCGAAGTTCTCATCGAAGAATCGCTGCTTGGATGGAAAGAATACGAGATGGAGGTTGTCCGCGATAAGGCGGACAATGCGATTATCATTTGCTCGATCGAGAATGTCGATCCGATGGGCGTGCATACGGGGGATTCCATTACAGTCGCGCCGGCGCTGACCCTGACCGACAAAGAATACCAAATCATGCGCACGGCCAGCATCGACGTGTTGCGCGAAATCGGAGTTGAGACGGGCGGTTCCAATGTGCAGTTCGCGGTCAATCCGGCAGATGGTCGCCTGATTGTGATAGAGATGAACCCGCGCGTGTCGCGTTCCTCTGCGCTTGCCTCCAAAGCAACAGGCTTCCCGATTGCGCGCGTCGCGGCGAAATTGGCTGTCGGATACACGCTGGATGAGATCACAAACGAAATCACTGGGGCGACGCCTGCAAGCTTTGAACCCACAATCGACTATGTCGTGACCAAAATTCCACGGTTTGCTTTTGAGAAATTCAAAGGGACCGAGGCGAAACTTGCCACCGCAATGAAATCGGTGGGCGAAGTGATGGCGATTGGGCGCAATTTCCAAGAATCATTGCAAAAAGCCTTGCGGGGCCTCGAAACGGGTCTTGACGGGTTTAACCGCGTCACGGAACTTGAAGGCGTATCGCGCGAAGTCATCACAGCCGCCATTTCAAAACGGACGCCTGATCGTTTGCTGAAAGTTGGACAGGCTTTGCGCGAAGGATTTTCCGTTAAAGAAATCAACGATGTGACAGGGTATGACCTTTGGTTCCTGCGCCAGATCGAAGCGATTATTGAGGCTGAACAAGCGATTGCAGCTGATGGTTTGCCGCAGGATGCAGACGGATTGCGGCGCCTGAAAAGCATGGGCTTTTCGGATCAACGCCTTGCGACTTTGGCGGTTCGCTCTGTTGGCGTGAAAGATGGGATGGCTGAAACGCAGGCCAGCCGTTCAGGCCTGCTCCGGGATGCTTTGCAAGCTATGGCGGGCGCGACCAGCGCAGATGAAGTGCGCGAGCTGCGCCACAAACTCGGCGTTTTGCCCGTGTTCAAGCGAATCGATAGCTGTGCGGCTGAATTCGAAGCGATCACTCCGTACATGTATTCCACTTACGAAGCGCCCAGCTTTGGTGAAGCGGAATGCGAGGCGGCGCCGTCTGACAAACGCAAAATCGTGATTCTAGGGGGCGGCCCAAACCGGATCGGGCAGGGGATCGAGTTCGACTATTGCTGCGTCCATGCCTGCTTTGCCCTGGGCGAGGAATGGAATGGGGAGCAGTTTGAGACCATCATGGTCAATTGCAATCCAGAGACAGTCTCAACCGATTACGACACCTCTGATCGCCTGTATTTTGAACCTTTGACCGCTGAGGATGTGCTCGAAATCCTGTGCGTGGAGCAGCAATCGGGTGAGTTGGTCGGTGTCATCGTGCAATTTGGTGGGCAGACCCCGCTTAAATTGGCGCAGGCTTTGGAAGATGCTGGCATCCCAATCCTGGGCACTAGCCCAGATGCGATCGACCTTGCCGAAGACCGTGAGAGGTTCGCCAAGCTTGTGAATGAGCTGAACCTTAAACAGCCTGATAATGGCATAGCCTACAGCCGTGATGAGGCAGCAGCTGTCGCATCGCGGATTGGGTATCCCGTGCTTTTGCGTCCATCCTATGTCCTTGGTGGACGAGCGATGGAAATCGTCGATTCTGAAGCGCAATTGGATGATTACATGCGCACTGCGGTTCAGGTTTCGGGTGAAAGTCCCGTGCTGGTCGACCAATATCTGCGCGATGCGATTGAATGCGATGTGGATGCTTTGTGCGATGGCGATGAGGTCCGCATTGCAGGCGTGATGCAGCATATCGAGGAGGCAGGCGTCCATTCGGGCGATAGCGCGTGCACATTGCCGGCCTATTCGCTGCCTGCCGAAATTGTGGCTGAGATGGAGCGCCAGGCGCAAGCGCTGGCGATGGCCCTAGGGGTTCGCGGTCTGATGAATGTCCAGTTCGCTGTAAAAAATGGCGAGGTTTATCTAATCGAGGTAAACCCTCGCGCCAGCCGGACAGTGCCATTCGTGGCTAAAGCCATCGGCCAACCCGTTGCCAAAATAGCCGCGCGCGTGATGGCAGGCACGCCCTTAAACGAATTTGAACCGTTCAAGCGTGATCTGGATTACATGGCGGTAAAAGAAGCTGTATTCCCATTCAGCCGCTTCCCCGGATGCGATCCTGTGCTGTCGCCGGAGATGAAATCAACCGGCGAAGTTATGGGCATTGATACCAATTTCGAGGTGGCGTTTTTAAAGTCGCAAATGGGAGCAGGCATGGTTCTGCCCAAAGGTGGAACGGTCTTCGTGTCCGTTAAGAATACGGACAAGGCGATTATTGTTCCAGCGATCAAAGGTCTGATTGAGCAAGGCTTTTCCATTGTCGCAACAGGCGGCACGCAGACCTATCTGTCTGAACAAGGCTTAGAAGTGGAACGGGTGAACAAGGTGGCTGAAGGTCAGCCGCATATTGTCGATAGGATCATCGATGGTGACATAGCGTTGATCTTCAACACCACCGAAGGGTGGCAGTCTATGCTCGATTCCAAGTCCATTAGGCAGGCCGCATTGGAGAGCAAAGTGCCCTATTATACCACCGCTGCTGCATCGAATGCGGCTGTGTCTGCAATGGCCACTATGACGCATCAACTTGAAGTTCGCTCACTCCAAGACTATTATAGCGGAAACTAACGCAGTCCTTCCCGACATTTCAATGTTCGATAGGTCGCCTCGCAAGGAGCGGCCGCAGGGCAATTGAGTGTCGAAAATCTTGGATTTGACGGCTGCGCGCAAAGAAAGACAGGAAAGCGACGATGGATAAAGTTCCAATGCTGGCAGAGGGTTATGAGCAGCTAACGGCTGAGCTCAAAGCGCTGCGCGAGGAACGCCCGAAGATTGTGGACGCAATCGAAGAAGCGCGTGCGCATGGCGATTTGTCTGAGAATGCAGAATATCATGCTGCCAAAGAACGCCAGGGCCAAGTAGAGGCTATGATTGGCGATTTGGAAAGCAAAATCACCCGCGCTCAAATTATCGACCCTGCAACTTTGACCGGGGATCGCATCGTTTTTGGCGCGACCGTTACTTTGCTCGATGATGACGACAAGCCTGTGAAATATCAGATCGTCGGTGAAACCGAAGCGGATGCCGCCAAAGGTCGCATTTCCTTCAGTTCGCCCATTGCCCGCGCGATGATCGGCAAGCAGGTTGAAGACGAGATCGAGGTTACCGTTCCATCGGGCGATAAATTTTACCTTGTCGATAAGATCGAATTCGTCTGATTTTTCGTCGATTGTGAGGATTAGCTAAGCCGCTTTTCCATCGCGTAATTGTGAATGGGGACGTCTTTTCCATCCAATGGGATGGTGAAGTCTCTTCGCTGCATCTGAATATATCCAGCCTTCGCGAATGCAGGGCGGGCAAGTTCGCTTGCTTCTGTGAAAAGCCGCGCCACTTTTTGCTCCCTCGCATAATGCTCGGCCTTTTCAAGCAAGGCAGGTGCCAACCCTTTTCGGGTATGCGCTGGGTCGCAATACAACATATCAAGATGCGCAGCGCCGTCGCTGGGTGGCTCTAACAGGCAATAGGCGACCGGCGTATTTTCTGCCACCGCGACCCAGATCATCGCACCTTCTTCTGCTCGCCCTTTGAACCGATCCGGCCCAGGATGCCGGGAGGCCCACGCCGCGACTTGCTCGGGCGAATAGCGAGCCGCTCCAACACACTTGATTGCTGCCAAAGTAAGATCGGCGAGCGCAACCGCATCGCCGTGTTCAAAAAGGCGAATGGAATAAGGCACAGATTGATGATCTTGTGTGCGTCGGGTCGCGTTAAGTGTCAGGCGTGAGCAGCTTATGAATATGCACGATGACATATTTCATTTCGGCATCGTCTACGGTCCGTTGAGCCTGTGCCCGCCATGCGTCTTCTGCAGTGTCGTATGAGCTGTAAACGCCGACAACGTGCAGACTTTCTGGATCGGCAAATTCATGGCCTTGTGGATCTTTAACCCGGCCACCCATTACAAGGTGAAGGCGCTGGCTTGGAGTGGTTTCTTCCATGACAATATCCCATTGCTTACTGGCTATGAGCGGGCTTTAGCGAAGAGATTGGCAGGAGCAAGCATTCGCATGCAAGCCTGCGTAACTCTGCTTAATTCGTGACGCGATCCTTTACGTCGCGAACCGCACGAACAGCTCTTCTGCGGGTGCGTTGGGAAATTGCGCGTGATTTGTCCGCAGCGCTGCCTGCAAAATACCCGGCATCGCGTTTTACCTCGCGCGCTTTGGCGGTGGCTTCGTCGGAAATGTCTTCCAATTTATCACGGCCGGTTCTGGCGTTATCCATCGCGTCATCGATCAGCTTTATGCCATAGGCGACAATTGCATCGGCAAGCAGGGTTCCAAAAGCGCTCCCGCGTTTTTTGGCTGCATTGCCGACCGTCTTGGCGGCACCCGATGCTGCGCCGCTGACCGCGCCGGCTGCTCCTGTCGCAGCACCCTTGGCTGCGTTCCTGCCCGGTTTGGTCATCAATCCGATTACCAAGCCCACCGCAATAGCGCCGCCCAATACGGTCATGGGGTTGTCTTTGACGTATTGCGTGGCCGCGCCTGCCGCCTCGCTCGCCTGATCGGCTACTGTGCGTTCAGCAATGCGCCGTTCGCTGGCTTCGATTTTGGCGCGCAATTCATCGCGTTGTTCGATTGGGTTTGTGTCACTCATCTTCGCTCACCATTTTTGGAACGGCCCTGTCTAGATCTCTGGCATCGCTATCAAGTGCGTCAGTCTCGTCAGGCTGATCGGCCAATACCTCGCCATCATCATTGGGCATGTCGCTATCTTCGCCCGTATTGTCAGAAGCTGAACCAAGACCCAGAATGTCGAGCAAAGGTTCTCGCACAAACCAGAGTATTACCGCTCCTATTAGGGCAGCTAAAATACCGCGTTTGTCATCGGCATGGACTTTTGCAATTTCAAACGCGTCCTTCGCGCCATCACCCACGCGAGTGCCGACACGACTGGCGATTGCTTTGCCGGAAAGGGCTGCTTTTGCATGTTCGACATCGGCTTTGAGTACGGACAAAGCCGCATTGCGAAGTGCCCGATCTTCCTCGAATTGCTTCTCCAGCTTGCTCATGCTGTCTCCTCATCCTTTTCATCGGATGCAAACAGGCCGGCAAGCTTCTGCCCGCTCGATTTCGCTTTGAGGCCGAGCAAAACGACCAGCAGAACAAGCGCGCCCACTACAATGCCAATCGCGCCCCAAATGGTAACGAGTGGAGCAAGAGCGATAACCAGACCCACAGCGAGCGCCAAAAACGCGATATGCAGGAGCACAATCGCAATGATCCCGCACACGAGCGCAATTGCGATGTGTTTGCCTGCGATCTTGGCGCGGATTTTTTGAAACGCAACTTCAGCTTTGGCGTAGGTTCGCCCATCATCGATGAGCGCTGCGATTTCACTTGTTATAGAATCGTCAAACAGCGGGGGAGGGGGCGATGCGCTTGCCTCTGCCCCTTCCTCTTCGTGGCCGGTATCGCCGTGTGCATCATCTATGGCCGCATCAGCGGAAGATGCACCGTCACGCATTGTTTTGGGCTCGGTAGACAGACAAATGCTGCTGGATCAGTCGCGCGAGCCGCGGAGCATGCGAGCCACAAGGAACCCAGCAACCGCAGCAATACCAACGGCAACACCTGGGCTTTTCCGGACAAACTCGCGAGCATCTTCGCCAAGTTCGTCAACGCTTTTCGCTTCAAGCTTAGCTGAGGTTTCTGCCAAAGTGCGTGATGCCTTGCGCGCATAATCGCCGTATTGTTCGCCAAAGCGATCATCGATTTGTGAAGCTGTATCGCCAACCACTTGGCCCAGCGATGCGATGCCATCACTAACGGCGCTTTTGCCATCTGTTGCGAGCTCTCCAGCGCGGGTCACTGCTTTGTCGCCATATTGTTTCGCATCGCTCACCAGAGTGTCTCCTTTTGTCTTTGCATTTTCGCGGTAGGCCCCGGCACGATTGCCAGCTTCATCACGCAGCGCTTGCGCGCCTGCTTTTGCTTCTTCTAAAGCAGCATTGAAACGGCTTTTTGCAACAGCAGTGCCGGTTTTGGGAGCCGGTTTGGCCGCGCCATTGCCCGCTTTCTTAGCGGGAGCCGCTTTTTTTGCTGTTGTTGCAGTCTTTTTAGCAGGCGTTTTGCGCGCAGCAGTTGGCTTTTTGGTCGCCGTTGTCTTTTTCGGGGTGGGTTTAGTGGTCTTTGGTGTGGTCATAAGAGGTATATTGCCTTCCGATTGCGGAGAATTCCAGTGTGAATGCAAATGTTTTGCCCCACACGTGTTCACGCCGCTTGCACCACCGGTTTCCGGCTAATAGGGGGAGCGTGCAAATCGTCGTGTTTCCCTTTTGGGGGGCGACCTTTCTAGAATCGATCCCCTAAGGTGTCTTAGGTGTATACAACACTTTCTTTCTGGAGCCAACTATGACTGCCATCATCGACCTTCACGGCCGGGAAATCCTCGATAGCCGTGGCAATCCCACTGTCGAGGTGGATGTTCTTCTGGATGATGGAAGCTTTGGCCGCGCGGCGGTGCCTTCTGGTGCCTCCACTGGGGCGCATGAGGCAGTGGAACTGCGCGATGGCGATGCGGACCGGTATAAAGGTAAAGGCGTCTTGAAGGCGGTTTCAGCGGTCAACAACGAGATACGCGATCTGTTGGTGGGCGCATTTGATGCCGAAGATCAGCGCGATATCGATCTTGCAATGATTGGGCTTGATGGGACGGAGAATAAGGGAAAGCTTGGTGCTAATGCCATTTTGGGCACCAGCCTAGCGGTTTCAAAAGCTGCTGCGAATGCACGCGGGCTTCCGCTTTATTCGTATTTCGGCGGCGTATCAGCGCATGTCCTGCCAGTGCCGATGATGAACATCATCAATGGCGGCGAACATGCTGATAACCCAATTGATATTCAAGAATTCATGGTAATGCCTGTGGGCGCTGACAGCATTGCTGAAGGCGTTCGCTGGGGCGCGGAAATCTTTCATACCTTGAAAAAGGGTCTCAGTGAAAAGGGCCTTGCAACGTCTGTGGGTGATGAAGGAGGCTTTGCGCCAAACCTTGCCAGCACGCGCGCCGCGCTCGATTTCATTATGGAATCGATCAGCAAAGCGGGCTTTACCCCAGGCGATGATGTGGTCCTTGCGCTCGATTGTGCGGCGACGGAATTCTTCAAAGATGGCAAATACGAAATCTCTGGCGAAAACCTCAGTCTCGATCCGGCCGGTATGGCTGATTACCTTGCAAAATTGTGCCAGGATTATCCGATCAAATCGATCGAAGATGGCATGGATGAAGATGACTTTGCAGGTTGGGAAGCGCTCACCAGAGCCATTGGCGATACTGTTCAATTGGTGGGGGATGATCTGTTCGTCACAAACCCGGCGCGCCTTTCGCATGGGATCGAGCAGGGCCTTGCCAATTCACTGCTGGTGAAAGTCAACCAGATCGGCACGCTCACAGAAACAATGGCCGCGGTCGATATGGCGCATCGTGCAAGCTACACCGCTGTGATGAGCCACCGTTCAGGTGAGACAGAAGACGCAACAATTGCTGATTTGGCGGTCGCGACCAATTGTGGGCAGATCAAGACTGGTTCGCTTGCGCGTTCTGACAGGCTCGCGAAATACAACCAGTTGATCCGCATTGAGGAAGAATTGGGCGATAGCGCGGTTTATGCAGGCCGCGGCTGTTTTGGCGCGTTGAGCAGCTAACGTAGCAAATTTCGGTCACGCGCTGTTATGGGCGTGCGCCTGAGCCGCCAACTTCACAGGAGGGGACATGAAGTTGGCGCATGGCTCAGGCGCTGCCAGCGGTTTTTGCAGCGCTGGCGAAGTATGTGTCCAAGCATTGAAGCGCATGATCGGTTAGCTTGACGAGGATCCGACGTTGATCGTCCGGGTCGTGTTCGCGCACGATTAGGTCATGATCCGCCAATACGCCGAGCCATCGCAGTCCAGTGGTGGGCGGAGAGGCAGACCCGATGCAAGCGCTCGATACCGAGACGGGTTTGTCCTCTGAGTGTGCAATGTAGAGATCGAGCAGGATATCCCAGCCCGGTTCTCCAAAAATGTCGACTGTACCGAAAATACCGGTTCGCCTGCGTCGTAGGAAATAGGCATTGCGGGCCAAATCTACAAAAGCAGATCGTGAGTTGTCTGTTGATGCAGTTGGGTCAGATTTTGATGGCTCTAGCGAATGTGATGGCGATGGAGATGGTGATGACGGGTGCGACATTGCACCAGTTCTCAACATCTCGCTGATGCCGCCTAGATCATCTTTGCGCAGCAACTGTGCGATGGCGATAAGCTGTTCAGAAAATGTGCGAATGTTATCGCGGTCATCATCAGATATCTGATTGCTGTCAGCACTTCGGGCCAAGATGGTGGCAATTTGATTGTCGCTGAGATCCATGGTCAGCACAGCGTGCATTGATTGCGAACGAGGAATGCCTGAAGGCGGTGAAATCCTTCAAACTTCAAAAGCTGCGTTGCATATTCAGTTCGAGACATGATGCACCTCCCAGAGGGAATGCCATCTTGTAATCGGGTTTTGCGGGTCAGGACATTAGGAACAACCCCTAGGGTCAGGACCCTAGTTGGCAAAGCGCTCCGACAATTGGAGAAGGGCGAGGGCAGCTTTGGCTGCTTCACCGCCTTTGTCTTTTTGCGCCGGATCTGCGCGAACAATCGCTTGTTCTTCATTCTCGACTGTCAAAATGCCGTTGCCAATGGGTATGCCATCCATTGTCAATGCCATGATCGCACGGGCGCTTTCACCAGCGACAATTTCAAAATGATAGGTTTCCCCGCGGATGACGACGCCGATCGCGACGAAGCCTTCATATTCGCCGCTTTCAGCCGCTAGCGCGATCGCGCCAGGTATTTCGAGCGCGCCGGGCACAGTCAGCACTTCTACATCGTGCCAGTCAGCTTCCAATGCGGCGCGCGCGCCTGCGATCAACATATCATTCAACTGCGCATAAAAACGCGCTTCGACAATCAGAATGCGGGCCATAAAGTTACTCCGGGATGGGCATGTGATCGGAAATGGTGAGGCCATAGCCTTCAATCCCGATAAGGTCCGGGCGCGAATTGGAAAGCAATATCATGTCATGAATTCCAAGATCGGCAAGAATTTGCGAGCCGATGCCGATATTGCGGATTTCCTCATCCTTACTCCATTCACTGCCGCCTATTCGGCTTGTGATGATCACGATAACCCCCGACCCATGCTTGCCAATGGCAGTCATTGCGCGCTGCAAAGTGCGTTTGCGCGGGCCCGGTTGGCCGAGCATATCGTCAAAGACAGAAACAGGATGGACGCGGGCAAGGGTGGGTTTGTCAGGATCAATGTGCCCTTTTTGAAGGACATAGGCTTCTTTGTTTTCAACCCTGTCGCGATAAGTGATAAGGCGCCAGTGCCCTCCATAATCACTTTCAAAACTGCGATCACCCAGCCGTTCGACCAAGTGATCATTGCGCATGCGGTAGGCGATCAAATCGCGGATCGTGCCGATTTTAAGATCGTGTTTGCGAGCAAAAGTGATGAGATCATCAAGCCGGGCCATCGTCCCGTCTTCATTCATTATCTCACAAATTACACCGCTGGGGTTAAGGCCAGCAAGCCGTGAAATATCGACTGCTGCTTCAGTGTGTCCAGCCCGCACCAAGGTCCCGCC
>JBCAZT010000054.1:0-17788 GCA_038532855.1 Pseudomonadota bacterium | reverse complement strand
ATCTAATGACATGAGTATTTGGTACTGCAAACACAGCCCCGACAATAGGGGCGATGGATTGACAATAGACAGGTGATCTTGTCTGCCGCCTTGTAATGACCAAACCATCCCCAGAACCGATGTTGTCGCCATTGTCTGGCATAGCAGGACAGGGGCTAGTGAACAGATGGCGGAAGCTGTCGCCGAAGGTGCTGGCGAGTATGCCTTGTTGCGGCGAGCGGATAATGTGACGCTTGATGAATTGAGAGCATCAGGCGCTTTCGTTTTTGTCTGTCCTGAGAATCTCGGCACGATGAGCGGAATGATGAAAGAAATGTTCGACCGGTTCTATTATCCTCTGTTGGGTCAGGTAGAGGGGCGTGCATACGCAACCATCGTCGCAGCAGGCTCTGATGGCAGCGGAGCAGAAGCTCAGATCGATAGGATTGTGACGGGTTGGCGCCTTAAGCGCGTTGCGGATGGAATAATTGTAAATTTCGATGCGCAGACATCAGAAGCAATATTGGCGCCAAAATTTCCGTTGCAAAGCACTGTCGATGATTGTCGTGAATTGGGCGCAGGATTGAAAGAGGGGCTGCAATGTGGTGTATTTTAGAATATTAGCGCAATCTATACAGAAAGTGACAATCTTGCACTTTACGCGTAGGCCCGCGGCGTCATGCGAGCTTGGACCTAATATTTAGTTTCCGGTCATTGAGAGAAGAAAGGGCTTTTGCATCGCAGATGAGCAGCTTGCTAAGCCTGAAGGGCTGTTTTTACTGTTTGCCAAGGGCAAACGGCCTAATCGCTTTGCCATTGGTGACTTTGTAAAAGGCATCAGGACCGTTTCTGTTTCGTATGATCCATTAGAAGGATCTGCGTTTCAACTGGCAGCAGGAAAAGGCAAACCCGTCGAATCAAAGGCTCTTGAATCACAAGTGCAGCTAAGTGATTCGGTCTGGCTCGAACTCTTATATAATGGCCTAACCTTCGATTTGAGGGGCCTTGAACCTGGCGAGGCCAATGAAATTCCTGCAATCGAAAGCCGTTTCGATTTTCCAGAAGGGCAAAGCTTTGACGAATTAGAAGCGCTTCAGATTGTGCCTGGGGAGCATCTAATGACCGGGAAGGCCTCAATGCCTGTTGTGAAGGGTATGATTGCTCTTGCACGCGATATCGCGCATCACTTTGAAACGGTAAGCTGTGTAGTATGGCCCCCTTCGAACAGTGCTATCGGTAGACGTTTTTTCGACTCAATTTCAACCGCTTGGCTCGAAGGCGGAGCTTTTCCCGCACTGGGGTTGACTGCATTCAAGCAAAGCGCTGATGGCGCAATCGAAAGTACTGGTCTAGATTTTTGGGTTGGCCAAGAGTTGAGGATTGAGCAGCCACTTGCACAAGATAAAGTCGCTGCGACTAGATTAGCTGTGAGAATAATAAATCAAATTATTCTTGTTGGCGGTATTTCGGAGCCAGAAAGGATTATTGGTCCAGATAGAACTCCAATGATCTTACAGCCATCTCGTAACGAAAAATTTATTAGAGTGTGGCCTGAATAATGAATGGTCAGGTCAAAAAGGTGTGATGAAAGTCTTATCCTGCATTCGGTTTTTAAACCGGTGCATAGGAGCGGGTGCCTTCGTCATTATGTTCAGCCCTATAGGCCGCCGATACCTTTTCGGTCTGCAAATAATAGGCGAGATCCGAACTACGAACCAGCAAGCCAATGTCACCATCTTCTGCCATTGCAACTGCTAAAAATGGATTGTTTTGAAAATATGTTCTCCAAATTGGATTCTAATTCGATTGGATTTCATGACTTTAGGACAAATGGACTATTACTCCCCTCAACTGAGAAGAGGTCTGTAGAGACCGGCCTTCCGCTCCATAGAGGCCCTCACAACAAGTATAATGAAGTGGTTATGATGCGCGTTGGGGCTGTGAAGAGAGACTGGTCTCAGGGGCGACTGGTTGACCCTTTGAAGGCAAATCAGATCGCCGAAAGCCGATTGTGTTGGCTCAAGGCAGGTTTGCGCAGCGGACTTATTAAACAGTGCGAGCGCAGCCGTATGACACTCAACCGATTTGATCCCAATGCGATAATCGGAGAGGGTTATGATTTCACAGAGATGGACGATATGGCAGAGATTGTAATGGGTGCGACGGCCGGTGTGTTAGAAAAACCCTAACTTAAGACATTCCGAAGTTATTCGGCTGCATCGGCAAGGCTCTGCCAGGACGAATAATCTGAAGCTGCTAGCATTCGCGCTTTTGCCTCGTGGTATTCACGTTCCAAACGCCCGACCATGTCTTCGACAGTTCCGACAGACTTCACCGCTCCAACGCCTTGTCCTGATCCCCAGATGTCTTTCCACGCTTTCGCCTTGGTGTTGCCGCCGGACCCGAAATTCATTTTAGACGGGTCACTTTCAGGAAGATTATCAGGATCGAGACCAGCTTTTTCGATGGAACTGCGCAGATAGTTGCCATGTACGCCTGTGAATAGGTTTGAATACACTATCCCTTCCGCAGATCCGTCGACAATGCCTTGCTTATATGCCGGATCAGCGTTGGCTTCTTCCGTCGCGATGAATGCGCTGCCTGCATAGGCGAAATCTGCACGCATTCCTTGGGCTGCAAGGATTGAGGCGCCGTGGGCGATGGATCCTGAAAGTGCGACAAGACCATCAAACCATTCGCGTATTTCCTGCATCAACGCGAACGGAGATTGTGTACCAGCATGTCCACCAGCGCCAGCTGCGACAGGGATAAGGCCATCGGCCCCTTTCTCGATCGCTTTGTTAGCGAAACGGTTGTTGATCACATCATGCATGGTGATCCCGCCCCAATTGCGTACCGCGTCGAATATCTCTGTGCGCGCTCCTAGCGAAGTGATAACCATTGGAACCTGCCACTTTTCGCAAGTTGCCATATCGGCCATCACTCGATCGTTTGATTTATGAACGATCTGATTGACGGCGTAGGGGGCAGCTGGCTGATCAGGATTTTCGCGATTGTGCTTGGCCAGTTCTTCTGTGATTTGGTGCAGCCACTCATCAAGTAAACTTTGAGGGCGGGCGTTTAGCGCAGGAAAGCTTCCGATAATGCCCGCTTTGCATTGCGCAATGACCAATTCGGGACCCGAAACGATGAAAAGCGGGGAGCCAATCAAAGGAAGGCGAAGTCGGTCAAAAGGTGCCGGAAGGTGCATGCGTAGTCTCTCCTGTTTGTGCGAGCCAGTTAGGTTGCTCTTTGAAACTACGCAACCTACTCTTTTAGCGCTTCAGTCAGCCTGTAAAAATGTCGTGCGTTTCCTGAATATAACGCAGTCTTTTCATCATCGCTTGCGTTGGCAGTGATCCTTTTGAACGCGTTCCACAAAGTTGAGTATGTCGCGCCCCAACGATCGACAGGATAATTGCTCTCGAACATGGCTCGGTTGGGGCCGAATGCTTCTATGCAGGTTTCGATATAGGGCTTCCAAAGACGGGCTAATTCTTCAGAATTAACGCCTGCTGCTGGGCCGGTTTCAGGCATGGCGCAATTGTGCATTGCAAGCCCGCCAAGTTTGACCATCACGTTTTCGCATTTGGCCAATTCCAAGATTGCCTCGCGCCAGATGGGAAAGCGTTCTTCCAAACGCCCGGTATAGCTCGCATTGCCAAGGGGGGTGCCACAATGGTCCAAGCAAATGGGCGTATCAGGAAACGCTTTTGCCAGATCGGTTACATCTGAGATTTGCGGCTCAAGTATCCAGGCATCAAAGCTCAGTCCGCGTTTACCTAACTCGGCAAAACCTTCGCGGAATGTGGTGTCGCGATACAGCTCAGCTGGCGCATGGAAAGGAGGGCCAAGCACATCTTGATCGGCGTCCCAAGCTCCTTGATGCCTGATCCCTTTGAAGCGATTGGGAGCCGCAGCGGTGAGCGCATCTAGAACCTGGGCAACACCTGACCCCAGCAAGAGATCGGCATGGCCAACTATACCTGCGCACAGACGTGTATCGCCATAAAGTCCACTTGCAGATTGTGCTGCTACGCCGTTCACAAACTCAACTTCGCCAACAGGTTTCAGCGCGTCACCATACGCGGCATTATAGAACGCACCGCATTCCATAAATACCGTGCTGATAATGTTGTGGCCGCTTTGTGACACTTCAGCTTGGAACTGATCGAATGTGTAATGCGCTGCTGGCACAAGAGTTTCGATGAACCGGTGTCGCGGTTCTGGAAACATGGGGAGCATGGGCCGCAAATCCCACAAATGATGATGCGGATCGATGATCGGCAGATTGGGTTCAAGGATTGGTTCCAAGGCAGTATTAGTCATCGCGGCGCTTTCACTTAGTTAAGCAGTCGAAATCATTCCGCCGTCCAGCGCAATGGTCTTTCCAGTTAGCCATGCTGAAGCGCGTGAGCTTAGATAGATTGCGGTGCCAGCGATATCTTCTGGTTGACCCATGCGTCCGCGAGGGATGCGGGCGACAGCAGCATCAGCGACGCCTTCATTATCGACGATTTGTTTGGTCATATCGCTCGGGAAAAGACCTGGCGCAATCGCGTTCACGTTGATGTTGCTTGAGGCAAGATCGGTGGCGAGATGTTCGGTCAATTGGATCACGCCTGACTTGCTGGCCGTATACGCATAGGTTGGCATTCCTGAATTGCGGATTCCGTTAATCGAAGCGATGTTGATGACGCGAGCAGGGGCGTCTTTCGTCCCGCCAGCCTTCAAAAGCGGAATGAATTTTTGCGTGGTGAAGAATATCGATTTGATATTGATATCCATCACTTTGTCCCACCCTTTTTCAGGGAATTGTTCGAGGGGGGCTGCCCAATTTGCGCCTGCATTGTTAATAAGAATGTCGATGCTGTCTTCGCGCTTCGCCACTTCATCACGGAACGCTTCGATCCCTTCGACTTTCGACATATCGGCCGGGATCGCGATGCATTCCCCGTATTGGGAAAGCTCCTCAGCCATTGCAGTTAGGCGTTCGACTTTGCGCGCCGTGATGTAGACTTTCGCCCCATTCATCAGAAGGCCTTTGGCCATCATTGCCCCAATCCCGCTGGAGCCTCCGCTAACGACTGCGACTTTGCCTGAGACGTCGAACAAATTGTTCATGCGCTATTCCTATTCTTCTTATGTGATTGCGACAGGGGCGAGTTAGCCCGCTACCATTGAATTTGCGACACTGAGAACAGCCCGAACGCTTGCAGTGGCGACGTCTTCATCAATTCCGCAACCCCAGACGATCTTGCCATTGCTTTCGCATTTCAAATAGGCAGCCGCCCGCGCATTGCGACCTGAGCCGAGAGCGTGTTCGGTGTAGTCGAGGACTTTGATGTCGAGATCGAAAGCGGCTTCGAATGTGCTTACAACGCTTGAGATAAGGCCATTGCCGCGGCCTGATACACTTTGTTCGCCACCCTCAACTGCCACTTTGCCAGCGAACACTCGTGTCCCATCGGATGCTCGGCTTTCTTCATATTCGACCAATTGGAAATACTTATCCGGGGTTTGGACATGATAGGCAGTCTTGAATGCTTCCCAGATATCAGGCGCATTAAGTTCTCGGCCCAATTTGTCTGCCATGTTCTGCACATGTTTAGAGAAATCTGCCTGCATGGCTTTTGGCAGTTTCAATCCCTGATCTTGTTCGAGAACCCAGGCAAAGCCGCCTTTGCCGCTTTGGGAATTCACGCGGATGACCGCTTCATAGTTGCGCCCCAGATCGGCCGGATCGATAGGAAGGTAGGGTACGCGCCATTGCTCATCATTTTGAGCAGAATTGGCCTCGAAGCCTTTCTTGATCGCATCTTGATGCGAGCCAGAAAAGGCAGTGTAGACCAACTCTCCGCCATAGGGGTGGCGCTGGTGAACGGGTAGGTCGTTGCAATATTCAACCGTTTCGATCACGCGGTCGATATCGGAGAAATCAAGCTCGGGATCGACCCCTTGCGTATAGAGGTTGAGCGCCATAGTAACGAGGCAGCAATTGCCTGTGCGCTCGCCATTGCCGAACAAACATCCTTCGACACGATCAGCCCCAGCCATCAGGCCAAGCTCGGCTGCTGCAACGCCGGTGCCTCGATCATTATGAGTGTGCAGCGATATCACCGCGCTATCGCGGTTAGGCAGATTGCGACAAAAATATTCGATCTGATCTGCGTAAATGTTGGGTGTGGCAGCTTCTACCGTTGCGGGAAGGTTGAGAATGATCGGGGTCTCAGGCGTTGGAGCCAACACCTCCATCACCGCCTCACAAACCTCGATCGAGAAATCGAGTTCTGCCGTTGAGAACGTTTCTGGAGAATATTGGAATTGCCAATTTGTGTCGGGCCGCTCTGCCGCGCAATCGCGCATGACTTTGGCACCCTGCGATGCAATTTCGCGGACTTCAGATTTACTCATCCGAAACACGATATCGCGCCATGCAGGGCTCACAGCATTGTAGAGGTGCACAATGGCGGTGTGCGCCCCTTCGAGGCTTTCAAAAGATGTGCGGATCAAATCCTCGCGGGACTGAGTGAGTACCTGGACGATCACATCCTTGGGAATTTTGCCCGATTTTACTAAGCCTGAGATGTAATCGAACTCGGTTGCTCCCGCGCTGGGAAAGCCAACTTCAATCTCTTTCACGCCGATCTCTATGAGTAGATCGAAAAACCTTTGCTTTTTCACCGCATCCATCGGATCAATTATGGACTGGTTGCCATCGCGTAGATCAGTTGAAAGCCAGCGCGGCGCTTTTTCGATCAGACGAGAAGGCCATTGTCGGTCAGGCAGATGTATCTGGCCAAATGGCGCGTATTTGTGTGACGGGTGTTTCAGCATGGACATGATGGGATTGGCTCGCGCGCGAATTGTTCAAAACTTGGTGAAGAGGCCCTTGAACGTTCGCAAGCGGCCATTGGCACGCGTGCTGTCACGCCCAAGGGCGCATAAGTCGTAGGAGAAGACCGTTTGCTCGCATCACGGCAAGGCTTTTGTGATATTTTTTATGTCCGTGCAAGCCGGGACGAAAAGAATTGTGGCAGGAAGGTGTAACCATTTTCAATCTTCTCGCGAAACGATTTGTGGAGCCGGCAATCAGGCAGCCGGTGTAGACACACTTAAGGAGGTTATCCCATGAAACGTTCACTTTTCGCCGTCGCACTTCTCGCAACCGTTGCCGCTTGCGGCGCACCCGCCACTGATGCACCAACCGAAGCTGATACAACTTCAGAGGCAAGTGCTGAGGCCGCTGTATATGCTGATCTTGGCGGTGAGCCGACTGGCCCCGTTTTCCGCGAGAGCAAAGGCGATACGCTGGCAGTCTCAGGCTATGACGTGGTCAGTTATTTCACTGATGAAGGTGTTCCCGTTGAAGGCAGCGAAGAATTCACCGTGAAATACGAAGGCTATGATTATCGCTTTGCCAGCGAAGATAACGCTAAGACCTTCATCGAAGACCCGGCCAAATATGCGCCCGCTTATGGTGGATATTGCGCTTGGGCGATTGGCGCCAACGATGCTCTCGCACCGGGTGATCCGAACGTCTACGAGATTGTTGATGGCAAACTCTATCTAAACTTCAACGACAAGGTTCAGGAAAACTGGCAGAAGGATATTCCAGGCTTCATCGCGAAAGCCGACACAAATTATCCGACGCACTCACCCGATGAACACTATCAGGACTAATTTTCGGTAGAATAGCGAAGACCGGCCCCGCTGCTTTCAGAAAGCGGCGGGGCTTTTGATTCAGCCGCAGCGCGCGTCGCGGATGATGTTGCCATTGTCGAGCATGATATTGAGCCGAGGATTGGTGGGATCAGGGCGAATAAATTCACTGCCTGCTGCCACGAACCTCACATCATTGGCCCCATCAATCACATTCAGAATAGCAAGCTGAACGTCGTCAGTTGCCTCCTGCCCAATATAGGGTCCCATTTCATTGGCTCCGCAAATGGCGCTTTGCGGATCAGTGGCGGTTCCTGGCGCATAAACCCCTTCCGCCGCGCCTTCTAAAGGTTCTGCAACGGTAGGTGCCACAGTCCCTTGCGGCGCAGGCGGAGGTTTTCCAGCATTGATGCGCTGCGCAAAATCATCGGCTTCGTTGTTGGCAATGGATTGATCAGCAGGGCTGCCACAAGCTGCGATTGCAAAAATGGACGCCAGCACCGTCGCGGATGAAAGCCTATTCATATTTTGTCCCTTTAGCTCATTTCGCTTTCGAGCCCGTAGGCAGATAATCCATTACAAGATAATGACAGCGCGCCATGTCTTACCTTTTTCGGATCCTTTCCGATGTAAGCTGATTGACATCAGTAACCCCCATCAGTCTCATCCCGCGCTCGATCTCATCTTTTAATATCGACAGCGCGCGTTCAACGCCATCCTGGCCGGCTGCTGCCAAGGCATAAAGGTATAATCGCCCTCCTGATGTAGCAGTTGCACCAGTGCACAAGGCCTTTAAAGCATGAGTTCCGCGCCGGATGCCGCCATCGCAAATTATCTCGATCTTTCCACCGACGGCATCAACAATTTCGGGCAATTGATCAAAAGGAGCGCGGCTGCCGTCTAGCTGACGGCCACCATGGTTTGAGAGCATGATGGCGTCCGCTCCAATATCGACAGCCCGAATGGCATCCGATGCGCTCATCACGCCCTTAAGGACAAAGGTTCCGCCCCATTGTTGACGGATTGCCGATGCCGTGTCCCAATCCATCGATGTATCAAGCATCGTGTTGAAATATTCAGCAATGCTGACCGCTTTGCTGCTGCCCTCGCTTACATGGGTATCGAGATTGGGGAGACGGAATTTTTCGCGAAACAGGTAATCGAGTGTCCAACGCGGGCGCGAAGCGTAACTCCAAACGCTTGCGGGAGTGAAACGAGGCGGCGTTGTAAAGCCTGAACGTAGGCATCTTTCGCGTTTGCCAGAGACGATCGTATCGACTGTAAGCGCCAAAGCATCAAAGCCAGATGCCTTGCACCGATCTATCATATTGTCATTCAACGCTCTGTCTTTGTGAACGTAAAGCTGAAACAGCTTCGGTCCAGAAGTGAGCTGCGCGATTTCTTCGATTGATCGGGTCGCAAGGCTCGAAATGCCGAACCACAGATCGAACTTTTCAGCCGCTTTTGCCACTGCTGTTTCACCTTGCCAGTGAAAGGCGCGTTGAACCGCGGTGGGCGATAACATTAGAGGTAGGGCGCTTTTGCGACCCAAAATTGTGCAAGATGTGTCGATATCTCCAACCCCGGCCAATACGTCTGGCACTAGGTCGACTGTGTCATAGGCTGATGTATTGCGCGCTTTGGTAAGCTCATCATCAGCGGCGCCGTCTATGTAGTCGAAGACGGGGAAGGGCAAACGCGCTTTGGCTAGCCGACGAAAATCATCAATATTGTGACAGTCTGAAAGCCGCATATTCTCAATAATGCCCCCTTTGCGATGGCTTTTGCCCGATTGGCAGGAGCATGTCGATATCGGCGCTTATTTGATCCAGCTGAAGGCGCGGCAAATTTTTTTCATAAAAAGTGTCACCAAATGGACGGTGCCTGCGAAAGACACAATGTGCGCGGCCATTTGGCGGCAATCAGGACCTCGGTCAGTTCCCCTGCTGACCCTATTACCCCTGACGCCCCATTCTTGATCGCTTGCCAAATGGTCGTCGCACTTTGCAATCGCGGTCCGCGCAAAAAAGGCCGCTTAGTTTTCAGGAGACCCCCGATGAAACTCAAACATATCGGCCTTGCAATTGCTGCTTTGGCTGCTCCTCTTGCGGTGACTGCACCGCTAAATGCCGATGGCGGTATCTTTGTCGGCGTTGAAGGCGCAGACATTGCTGTTAGCGGTTATGACACTGTCAGTTATTTCAAAGGCGACGGCACGCCCATTAAAGGCGATGCGCGATATTCTGTTAAATACAATGGCGCGGTTTGGCACTTTGCCAATCAGTCCAATGCAGATGCGTTCAAAGCCGACCCAGATGCCTATGCACCTCAATATGGCGGTCACTGCGCCTGGGCGATGAGCCGCGGCGCGCTCGCCCCAGGAGATGCAACTCTTTACAAAATTCACGACGGCAAATTGTATCTGAACTTCAATCAAAATGTTCAGCAAACATGGCTGGGTGACATCGATGGGTTCATCGCGAAATCTGATCCTGCCTGGAGCAAAATTCCTGATGGAAAGAAATTCGGCGACTGATTGCAGCGCGCCAATTTTCAAAGCGTTTCCCTATGCGCTTTCAACAAGGACTGGAAGGAAATACAAATGGCTAATTCAAAATCAATCACTAAGCTTCTTATGGTTGCTGGCGGGCTCGCTACTGCAACTGCGGCTACTCCTGCAATGGCAGATGAACCTTGTGGACCAAGCGGTTTTTCAAGCAGCTCGTATTCGTCTGCCGACCGGGCACAGGCGCGGGCTGAGCGCAAAGAACGTAAAGCTGCAAAGAAGCGCGCAAAATGTGCAGCGGCCGCATGTGCTGCAAGCGCTTGCGCTGCTTCGGCTTGTGCCGCCAGCGCTTGCGAAACGTCTGCGTGTGCAGCGAGTGCGTGTGCCGCAAACGCATGTACTGCTTCAGCTTGTGCCGCCTCTGCTTGTGAACCTGCAGGATGTGCAGCTGCTGGCTGCGGCGCTTTAGATTGCTCCGCTTCGGCTTGCGCACCGAATGCCTGACGGTGTGCAGCTTGGGTGTGGTTGGTTAGGTTTTCCTCCTAAATCGGCCAGCCACACCCTTTCTTGCTGACGTTCTAACAGGCAACCTTTGCCCCGCTCTGCCGTTTGCGCAATTGTTCGAGTGAATAGCTCGGATTAGGCTCATCGGCAGGGCAGGGCTTAAATTTTGGATCCTGGTCAAGACAGCCTGGACCGCATATTAAGCGCGCTGATGGTTCGTTTGCATCGATATGCCAGAACCTGCCACCAGGCGTTGCAACATAGCCATCCATTCCGCTCGCACCATCACTTTCAAGATCGAGGACCGATGGCACCTCGCTATCATATTTTTCGCTGTATGATGCGTGAGTGTGGAAGCTGGCGATGGGCCGCATTCCGGGTTCATCAAAATAACCTATCCCGCAGCTTGCTTCATCACCAATGCGCGGCTTGGTAGCGCCAAGGATTCCGCCAGTTTCCTCAAAAATTATACCGCACAGCTCGACATCCTGCGCAAAGGATTGTTGCTGCAATTCGTTTAGCTTTGCGCGCGCAAACTCTTGCACTTCGCCTTGTGTGACTGTGACGACAAAATCGTCCGGGCCTTTCACATTGAGATAGGCACGAACGACAATAATGGCTGTGATAATCGCCATCAGTCCATAAACAAAAGGTGCGGTGCGGGCATTCATAAGAACGCCCGCATATCGCTTTAGTTTTTCTCTTTGTCGACCAGCTTGTTGGCACTGATCCAAGGCATCATGGCGCGAAGTTCTGCGCCCGTTTTTTCAATCGGATGCGCTTCAGCCGCTTTGCGCGATGCTTTCAGCTCTGGCTGTCCTGCGCGATTATCCAGCACGAAGTCTTTGACGAAACGGCCGGCCTGAATATCAGCAAGGACACGCTTCATCTCTGCTTTGGTCTCATCAGTGATGATGCGCGGGCCGGTTTTGATGTCGCCATATTCAGCTGTGTTGCTGATTGAATAACGCATATTGGCAATGCCGCCTTCATAGAGCAGATCGACAATCAATTTGGTTTCGTGGAGGCATTCAAAATACGCCATTTCAGGCGCGTATCCCGCTTCGGTGAGGGTTTCGAATCCAGCCTGGATTAAGTGTGTGATGCCGCCGCACAGCACGGCTTGCTCACCGAAAAGATCGGTTTCGCATTCTTCGCGGAAGTTTGTCTCGATGATGCCAGAACGTCCGCCGCCAACACCTGAGGCGTAAGCGAGGGCGACATCATGGGCCGCGCCGCTTGCATCCTGGTGAACCGCGATAAGGCAGGGAACACCGCCACCGCGGCTGTATTCGCTACGCACAGTGTGGCCGGGGCCTTTTGGCGCAATCATGATCACGTCAATGTCGGATTGCGGTTCGATCAGGCCGAAGTGAATGTTGAGGCCGTGGGCAAATGCCAAAGCACTTCCCGGCTTCATATGGCCGTGAATATTGTCCGCATAAATTGCCGCCTGATGTTCGTCTGGCGCAAGGATCATGAGGATGTCAGCCCACTTGGCTGCTTCCGTGTTTGAAAGGACTTTAAAGCCGGCAGCCTCTGCTTTCTTCGCCGTTGCTGAACCTTCTCGCAAAGCAATCGCCACTTCGGCAACACCGCTGTCACGCAAGTTTTGCGCATGGGCATGACCTTGTGAGCCATAGCCCAGAACGGCGATCTTTTTTGATTTCACTAAGCCAACGTCGGCATCGGCGTCATAATAGACTTTCATGTCGAGAGGTTTCCTTTTGTCTCTGATTTGTCTGTGATTTGTTAAGCGTTCTGACCAGTGCCGCGCATCATTCCGACTATCCCTGATCGTCCAACGGATTCGAGCCCAAGTTCGCGCATGAGAGCGATAAAGCTATCGATTTTTTCAGGCGCACCGGTAAGCTCAAACACAAAGCTGGATGTGGTCGTGTCCACCACATTGGCGCGGAAATGCTGAGCAATTCGCAAAGCCTCAACGCGCGCTTCGCCTTTCCCTGCGACCTTAACGAGAGCCAGTTCGCGCTCCACATGGGGACCAGCTGCGGTCAAGTCGATGACTTTGTGAACAGGAACCAGCCGTTCCAGTTGAGATTCGATCTGATCGATCACTTCGGGCGGGCCGTTGGTGACAATCGTGATGCGGCTTACGGCGTGGTCATCGGTGATATCGGCAACTGTCAGGCTGTCGATATTGTAGCCGCGCGCGGTGAAAAGCCCGGTGATCTTCGCGAGAATTCCGGGTTCATTGTCGACCGTGATGGCAAGGACATGACGCTCTGCTTCGGCGATTTTGATCTTCATAGGGAGAGTTCTTTCGTGATGCGTTGCGCGCTTTAGACGAGAGCCTTTGCTTCGTCATCCATCGTGCCCTCATGCGCGTCACCGTATAAAAGCATTTCGGTGTGCGCTGCGCCTGATGGGATCATGGGAAGGCAATTGGCGTCTGGAGCGACCAAGCAATCAACAATCACAGGGCCATCATGCTCCATCATCGCAGTGATGCCTGCATCCAATTCATCGTCGCCATGGATGCGAATGCCTTTCCACCCGTAAGCCTCAGCTAAGGCAACGAAATCAGGCAGGCTATCTGAATAGCTGTTTGAATACCGGCTTTCGTAAGTCAGTTCCTGCCATTGGCGGACCATGCCCATATATTCATTGTTGAGGATGAATATCTTGACCGGCAGGCGATATTGCGACGCTGTGCCCAATTCCTGAATATTCATCTGGATAGATGCTTCACCAGCAATATCGATGACCAGCGCATCTGGGTTGCCGAGCTGCGCACCGATGGCTGCGGGAAGGCCATAGCCCATTGTCCCAAGCCCGCCTGATGTCAGCCATTTGTTCGGGTCTTCAAATCCGAAATATTGCGCAGCCCACATCTGGTGCTGGCCAACCTCGGTTGTGATGATGGGTGACTTTTCATGCGTTAAAGCATGCAGCCTTTCGACTGCTTTTTGCGGCATGATCATATCGGGGTGCTTTTTCGACTTTTGCGGGTAGGCTAGGCATTCACGCTGGCGCCAGCCGGTGATTTGGGCTTTCCATTCGCCCATATCCTGCGCCTTGCGGTCTCCCCATGCTTCGATCATTTGGCCAAGAACGGTGGCGCAATCGCCAATGATCCCGAGGTCAACAGGCACCGTCTTGTTGATAGAGGACCGGTCGATATCGATGTGAATTTTCTTCGAACCAGGCGAGAACGCATCAAGCCTGCCGGTCACACGGTCATCAAACCGAGCGCCAATGCACACCATCACATCGCACTGGTTCATCGCCATATTGGCTTCATAAGTGCCGTGCATCCCCAGCATACCGAGCCAATCGGGATGCTCTGACGGGAATGCACCAAGCCCCATCAAAGTTGATGTCACAGGAGACCCGGTCATATCTTGAAACTGGCGGAGCAATTCGCTTGCCTTTGGGCCGGAATTGATAACGCCGCCGCCAGTATACAGGATTGGCCTTTCCGCATTGGCAATCATCTCTACCGCTTCGGCGATTTGCTCGGGCGGGGCGACCATTTGCGGGGTGTAGCGATGCGTTGCTGTTAGCTTTGATGCACGGCTTTTGGATGGAACCGCAATTTGCACGTCTTTGGGAATGTCGATCACGACTGGGCCAGGGCGGCCGGTCGTGGCAATGCAAAACGCCTCTTCGATTGTCGCGGCGAGATCGGATGGGTCTTTGACCAAATAATTGTGCTTGGTGCAGTGGCGAGTGATGCCGACGGTATCCGCCTCTTGAAACGCATCTGTTCCGATCAGAGCGGTTGGCACTTGGCCGGTGATGACGACCATGGGAATAGAATCCATCCACGCATCGGCGATTCCGGTAACAGCATTGGTCGCACCGGGGCCTGAGGTCACCAGCACAACGCCGGGCTTGCCGGTGGCGCGCGCATAGCCTTCGGCAGCGTGGGCGGCGCCTGCTTCATGGCGCACGAGGATGTGGCGGATGCGTTCATCGCCGAACAGTTCATCGTAGATGGGTAGCACAGCGCCTCCGGGATAGCCGAATACATACTCGACACCCTGTTCGATCAAACCTTCTACCAAAATTGCGGCACCAGAGGGTTGCGCCACCATTGTATTCTCCACGATGTATAAAAAAGGCCCGATGCATGAATTTCGCATCAGGCCGACATTGACTTCTTATGGGGTTAAGAGGTCAGATCAACCTGATATTCCTTAGTTGGCTCACCACAATCATTCTTCTTAACCTTCCAATTTAAACTGTCTCTATCACCAAGCGGATAGTGTTGCGACCTTTAGGGCTTAGTGCACTAAGTACATCCTTGGGATGGAGCATTTCCTGTGTTTCAACGCCTCATTTATCGATATAATCTGACGTGTCAATTCCTATATTTGTAATAATCGTGCGAAAATTGTGTTAACATCAATATTATTATTTCCCTCATCCATGGGTATGCGAGGCCATTCTGGGGCAAGTTGATTGCGGAACCAGGTGAATTGCCGCTTTGCGTAATTGCGGGTGGATTGTCGGGCGCCGATTATCGCGTCGGCCATGGAAAGCCTTCCTGCCAGATATTCGGACAATTCCGGCACTCCAATTGCGCGCATCACGGGAAGGCCATCATCCAGATTGCGGGCTAGCAAAGCTTCAACCTCTTCAACCGCTCCGTTTTCGACCATTTGGCCAAATCGTTGATCGCACCGGCGATAGACCCATTCGCGTTCAGGTTCGAGCACGGCGGGGTGCAAAGTGATGTCTTCTGCAATCCCGCCGCTTTTCGACATTTGCCATTCGCCTAAAGTGACGCCGGTTGATCGCTTCACTTCCAAAGCGCGGGCAATGCGTTGGCTATCCGCAGGGTTGAGTTCCGCTGCGCGTTCGGGATCTTCGATTTGAAGCGCAGCGTAAGCGGCCTCTGTCGATAATTCCCTAGTGGCCATTCGCACAGCCGGATCGATTTCTGGGATGGGAGCAATCCCCTCCAGCAGCACTTTGAAATAAAGCCCCGTACCGCCTACCAAAATCGGCACTTCGCCCGCATCATGGCAGGCAGCGATTTCGTCTTTCGAGCGTTTTGCCCAATCGGCAGCTGAACAGGCCCAAGCGCCATCCCATGCGCCAAACAAGCGATGTTCGATTCCGCCCATCTCTTTTTCCGCCGGGCGAGCGGATAGGACCGAAAGATCAGAATACACCTGCGCGCTATCCGCGTTGATAACCACGCCGGTCTGGCCTGCCTTTTTCAACGCTTGTCCCAGATCAACCGCCAATGCGCTCTTGCCGCTGGCGGTAGGGCCTGCGATGAGCGCGACCGGATTTGAATTTGGAGTGTCTAAAGTGCTCATAGCGCGGCTGATAGCAGACGCAGAAGGATTGGCCACACGGCTTGACGATCTTGGTGCGGCATTGGGCGGGGAAGGGGTGTCGCCTCTCGTCTCAAACGGCGCGCAACTGGTTGTGCCGCATGACGATGCTGTGCAGCTTCGAACGAGGCTGCAGACCCATTTTCCAGATTCTGATTGGCTGATTGGCAAAGATGCAATCAGAATTCCCAACGTCTTCGTCTCCGACATGGATTCCACCATGATCGGGCAGGAATGCATCGATGAACTGGCCGATTATGCAGGCCTTAAAGACAAAATCGCTGACATCACCGAACGCGCTATGCAGGGCGAGCTGGATTTTGAAGACGCGCTGAAAGAACGCGTGGCGCTGCTAAAAGGCCTTCCGGAAGACGCGATTGAGCAATGCCTTGCCGAACGCATCAGAGCCAATCCGGGCGCACGCACTTTGGTCCAGACGCTCAGAGCAAAGGGGTGCAAAACGGTTCTAGTAACGGGCGGCTTTCACCATTTCGCTGACCGCGTGGGCGAAGAACTGGGCTTTGATCTTGTGGTCGGCAACAGACTTGAAGTGGCAAATGGCAAGCTGACCGGCCAGCTTGAAGGCGCGATCGTAGATAGCACCACCAAGCGCCAAGTTCTGGAGCAAGAAGCAGCTGAGCTGGACACCCATCCTTGGACGCTCGCAATTGGCGATGGCGCAAATGATATCCCGATGATCGAAGCGGCGACCTATGGTTTCGCCTATCACGCCAAAGCCAAAGCAAAGGCCGCAGCCGATGGCGTGATTGATAATGGTGATCTGACTGCCGTGCTCAGCCTATTGGGTATCTCTGAGGATGAGTGGGTGAGAGATTAGAGCCAGCTTGCAATCTGAGCCAGCGGCTTTTTCTTCAGCGCATGTGCGGGCACTGTCGCATCGGGGGCAGGGCGGCCCACCACCACAATCATCAACGGTTTTTCCCATTCGGGCCGCTCGCACGCCTCACGCAGAAAACCCATGGGGGAGGGGGTATGCGTTAGGGTGGCCATCCCAGCCTCATGCAAACATGCAATCAGCATCCCGCAAGCGATGCCGACGCTTTCATTCACGTAGTAGTTCTGGGTTTTGCCGTCTTCTTCAATCCCGCCTTTGCGCTGGGCAAAAACGGCGATGAGATACGGCGCGGTCTCCAGAAAAGGTTTATCGGCATCGGTGCCCAAGTCTTTGAGCGCGCCCAACCATTCCTCTGATGCTTTGGGATTGTCTCCGTCCTCTCCATAAAACCTGCGCTCTTCAGCTTCGGCGGCTTCGCGAATGGCGCGTTTCTTCTCTGCACTTTGAATCACAGCGAAATGCCACGGCTGATGGTTTGCGCCATTGGGTGCGGTGCCGGCTGCTTCGATGGCTGCTTCAATGACTTCGCGTGGGACAGGCTCATCAGAGAAATAGCGGCAGGTGCGGCGCTGTTTCAGGCTGTCTCGAAATGCATTTGCGCGCGCGATGCTCTCATTCTCGTTGAGTTTTGGCAGTGAATAGGGTGCGGTGTCATGGTCTCTCATGGGGACAAGCTATCCGCTTTCATCGCGCAAGCGTCAACGGGCGAGCTTCATGTGAGGGAATGGGCTGGACAAATAACTAACATCAATGTAAGTTGCAATCATTGTACTTAAATGAGGCGATTCGAAAATCGCCCGAACGCCAAAGAGGACCACCATGGCTTTGCTTGATCTTCCCATCCTTGCGCCAGAGCGTAAAACCTCTGGGTTTGCGCCGCTTAAAGTGCTGCATCACTTTGGCAAATTGGTGGAGGACAAAGAAGACACAGAGCAGGTGTTCCACATTATCGAAGCGGTAAAAGGCAAG
>JBCAZT010000053.1:0-18054 GCA_038532855.1 Pseudomonadota bacterium | reverse complement strand
AAATAGCCGGCTATTTTGGCGGGGTCTTCCGTTGCACCGCTGGCCTTCAGGAGAAACACGGCAAAACACGAGTCTTCGATACGCCTATCAGTGAATGTGGTATCATCGGCGTCGCGGTCGGAATGGGAGCATACGGCTTGCGTCCGGTCCCAGAGATTCAGTTCGCCGATTACATCTATCCTGGCCTTGACCAGTTAATCTCGGAAGCCGCGCGTCTGCGCTATCGCTCTGCAACCGACTACATCGCACCGATGACAGTTCGTTCGCCGTTTGGGGGGGGCATTTTTGGCGGGCAAACTCACTCGCAATCGCCCGAAGCGATCTTCACCCATGTCGCAGGCCTTAAAACGGTGATCCCGGCGACGCCCTACGATGCCAAGGGTTTGTTGATTTCCTGCATTGAAGACAACGATCCCACGATCTTCTTCGAACCGAAGCGGATCTATAATGGCCCATTCTCCGGATTTTACGACAAGCCAGTAGAGCCATGGAAAAAGCACCCGGATAGCGTCGTACCGGAGGGCTACTACAAAATTCCCCTCGGTAAAGCGCGTCAGGTGACTGAAGGTGATGCTTTAACAGTGCTTGCGTATGGTACGATGGTGCACGTGGCTGAGGCGGTTTTCCGAGAGAAATGCATCGATGCAGATATCCTTGATCTGCGCACACTAATGCCGCTTGATATCGAAGCTATCGAAGCCTCGATCAAGAGAACGGGGCGCTGCCTGATTGTCCATGAGGCAACACGCACCAGTGGATTTGGTGCTGAATTATCCGCGCTTGTGACAGAGCGTTGTTTCTACCATCTCGAAGCCCCCGTTGAACGTGTCACCGGCTTCGACACACCCTATCCGCACAGCCTCGAATGGGCGTATTTCCCTGGCCCCGTCCGAATTGGCGAGGCAATCGACAAGATCTTGAGCGAGTAACGCAAACCATGGCGAAGTTCACATTCAACATGCCCGATGTGGGTGAAGGCGTTGCCGAGGCGGAAATCGTCGAATGGCAGGTCAAAGTCGGTGATACGGTTGAGGAAGACCAGCATCTGGTTGACGTCATGACGGACAAGGCCACCATCGATATCGAAAGTCCTGTAACCGGCAGCGTGGTCGAAGTTGCTGGCGAAGTAGGTGATACGATCGCAGTGGGTTCGATGCTGTTGGTAATCGAAGTTGAGAGCGAGGTAGAGGACGCCCCTGCCGAAGCCGTAGAACCACCGAAACCAACTCCTGCAGCTGCTCCTGAGCCAACGCCAGAACCGGAGCCGACGCCTGCAGTCGAGGAGAATCCCAAGCCGGCACCTGAAACCGTATCGCAAACGGTCAAAGTTCTTGCGTCACCCGCAGTACGCAAGCGCGCCAAAGAGCTTGGCATCGATCTTGGAGAGGTGAAGCCTGCCGCAGATGGCCGCGTGCGCCATGCGGACCTCGATCAGTTTCTTGCTTACAATGCGGGGGGAGGCTTTACTCCTGTAGGAGCGGCCAGGCCTGATGAACCGATCAAGGTAATCGGCCTTCGCAAGCGTATCGCCCAGAACATGTCTGCGGCCAAACGTCACATACCGCACTTTACTTATGTCGAGGAATGCGACGTCACCGAGCTGGAGCGGATGCGGGCCGACCTTAACGGTGCTCGCGGAGCAAAACCAAAGCTGACCATGCTTCCCCTGCTTGTCACAGCGATTTGCAAGTTGATTCCTGACTATCCGATGATCAATGCCCGCTTCGATGATGAGGCTGGCGTTGTAACCCGACATGGCAGTGTACATCTTGGCATGGCGACACAGACGGATAGTGGCTTAATGGTCCCGGTCATCAAGGATGCGCAGAGCCGCAATGTCTGGCAGCTCGCAACCGAGATCGTTCGCCTCGCAAATGCCGCACGCGATGGCTCAGCTAAGTCTGATGAGCTTTCCGGCTCGACACTGACAGTTACGTCGCTTGGCCCGCTTGGTGGTGTGGCTACGACTCCTGTCATCAATCGCCCTGAAGTAGCGATCATCGGTCCGAATCGCATCATTGAGCGGCCGATGTTCGTTACCAGTCCTGATGGCAGCGAACGGATCGAGAAACGCAAGCTGATGAATATATCGATTTCATGCGATCATCGCGTGGTTGATGGATTCGACGCAGCAAGCTTCATTCAAGAGGTCAAAAAGCTGCTCGAAACGCCAGTTTTGCTTCTGTCGGACTAATGTTTCGAAAATTTGCGCATTTAGCCGTGCGCAGGGCGTTGACAGCGCCAACAGCGGGGCTTAATGGCCGCGCTCCCAAGCGGTTTTGACCGTTATACGCGGGTGTAGCTCAGTTGGTTAGAGCGCCGGCCTGTCACGCCGGAGGTCGCGAGTTCAAGTCTCGTCACTCGCGCCATTTTCCTATTTTTTGAAGTCTTGGTAATGGCGCATCCTATGCAGCGTTATTGTTCTTGCTCGTCCTTGGTTGGCGCTGACCATTTGCCGGTCTCCATCCAGATAAGGAAATTGCGCAAGGGCAAAAGCCAAAGCAGCCCAAGGATGACGTATACAATCGTTTGCGCAGCGCCTGGCCAATCTCCGATCACATCAGGAGCGTAGCGGGCGATGATGATGGCATAGACCATCAGAGCAATGAAAAGGCCGATAATACCAGCAGGAATTCGCCAAGTTGGGGTTTCACGCATCAGGGCAGTCTTTCAATCAAGTCCGTATAATCGGGTAGGCGTAACAATGGCATCCAGTGTCACATCATGCGGTTCGGTCGGGATATGCTCAAGCAGTTGGACATCCCATGCCATCCCAATGGTCATCGCCTTGGGATGTTCCGCCAACCAGCGATCATAATGTCCGCCGCCTTGGCCAAGCCTGTCACCGCTGGCGGTGAAGCCGATAAGAGGCACGAACACAATGTCAGGAGTAACAGCGGCCGCACCGTTGCTCGGTTGCCTGATATCGAACGGTCCGTTTGTGAGATCGGTTTCGCCAAACGGATCGGTGTGTTCAAGGAATGTCATGAGTGCATCGCGCGTCGCGAAATGGGGAAGGGCGATTGTGTGCCCTTCTTCGGCAAAGAAGCGGGCATACCCATTTGCTGGGGCTTCAGCACCCTCCGCGCGATAAAGACCGATAGTGGCTTGCGGTTCGATATGGGTGAGAAGCGGTCGCGGCGGCCGATTGAATAAAAGGCCGCGCACACTTTCGGGTTGGGCTTCCACATGCTCTTTGCGAGTGGAGCGAAGGATTTTGCGAAGGGCATTCTTTGTGGCGCTCATTGTATTGGTCCCAACCGGCCCAGCAGGGCGGCAAGGGCGACCGCCCGCCCGCAGGTGCCCGAAGCGAAGCGGAGGAACAGCGCCGAGGACGCGCCCGCGGATGCGGGTGCGCAAGCGAAAATGACGGGACCACCATGGGTCGTTTGCACGGAAATCCTCTGACGCGATAACGTCAGGTGGGCGCCGTGTACTCCGGTTCCCAGGTTCCATCCGAAGATGCAGTGGCCCATGTTCCAGAGCAGGGACAGCTCCCGTAGGAATGCTTATAGCCTCAGGGATATTCGATCGGCTCGTTCCGGGCAGCCCCGCCGCAGACTACTTAGGCGTCTGTGCCAACACCTTCAAGCGCATCAGCTGTCGCTTCTGCGCGTGCCGCCAACGCTTCAATCTTTTCGGCAATCGCATCGGTGTCTGCGGTATCGCCAGAATAGAGATCAGTTTGTGTCGAAGCAGCTTTTCGCAATTGCTCAAGTTCGGATTTGAGGGCTTCGTTTTGACTGCGCAAATCGTCAATCTCGGCCTTGAGTTCGGCTTTCTTACCGCTTGGTTTTTCTGGTTCTGAAGGCGCGATGTTTCCCTTTTTCGCCTCCGCCAGCTCATCAGCAAGAAACAGGGCAGTGAACAGCAAATTCTGCGATTCTCTAGCGGTCCGTGCAGCGCCCAATTGCGCATATTTTTGGTCAATCACCGCGGCAAGCTTCTCAACATGGGCCTCTTCGCCATCACCGCATGCAACGGGATAGGTGCGCGGCCCGATTGTGATGTTTACCGTGCTCATGAATCATGCTCTTCGATGAGTAGATCTATCTCTCGAAGGGTCTCAGCCACTTCTTCACGAAGCTTTTCATGCTGGTTAACCAGCGCAGAGACGCTTTCCTTACTGTTCTCACGCGCTTCCGAGGATCCCAAATTTGCATTTGGAACCTTACTTTTCGCGACGTCTACACGCGACAGCGCTGCGCTCAGCCTGTCCAGCGCGTTATCTATGCGGGCCTCTCCCATAATGCTCAAAAGAGTACCAAGATTGAACAACTGACGCAAAATTTGGCCGCTGACACGTCGGCCATGGCTGTTGATAACTGGCTCGGCTTTTGTCCGTCGCATTGCGAGTAAGCAAGGCGTGCTGGTTGACCTCTTTTGGCTGCTCGGCAATGGCTGTCGCGAAGAGCGAATCGGTCAGTTGCGGCCGAATTAAAGTGGTGTTGAAACCACATCGCCTGAAACAGAAAGCCCGACATTGTAATTTGGGCCTACAGGAGTGTTTAGCCAGCATGTCGATTGACGCAGCCCGCCTTCAACCCATGGCGAATGCCATTCGTGCGCTTTCAATGGATGCCGTTCAGGCTGCCAACTCAGGCCACCCTGGAATGCCGATGGGTATGGCCGATGTTGCGACTGTTCTGTTTTCCAATCACCTAAAGTTTGATCCTGCGCGCCCTGATTGGGCTGATCGGGACCGGTTTGTTCTGTCAGCTGGCCATGGCTCCATGCTGATTTACAGTCTTTTGCATCTGACTGGATATGCAAAGCCAACCATGCAGGACATCCGCAATTTCCGGCAGCTTGGCAGCCCTTGCGCAGGGCACCCGGAGAATTTCCTGCTGGAAGGCGTAGAATGCACAACCGGTCCACTGGGGCAGGGCCTTGCGATGGCTGTTGGTATGGCTATGGCCGAGCGGCATTTGAATGCTGTCTTTGGCAATGATCTGGTCGATCACCGCACTTGGGTTATTGCAGGCGACGGCTGTCTGATGGAGGGCATTAATCACGAGGCAATTGGTCTTGCGGGTCACCTTAATCTGGGTGGTTTGAACGTCATTTGGGACGACAATCGCATAACGATTGATGGTGCGACCGATCTTTCGACAAGTGAAGACGTGAAGGCGCGTTATGCGGCAACAGGTTGGCACGTCGTTGAATGTGACGGACACGATTTTGAGGATATTGAGCGGGCTTTGAATGAGGCGAAAGCCGATCCGCGGCCCTCGCTTGTTGCGTGCCGGACGGTGATCGGGAAGGGGGCCCCAACCAAGCAAGGAACTAGCGCGACGCACGGTGCGCCATTGGGGCCGGACGAAATTGCTGGCACTCGCGAGGCGATTGGGTGGAGCGCTGAGCCTTTCGAAGTGCCAGTTGATATCCTCACTGATTGGCGTGCAACCGGCGAAAAGGGGCGCGAAGCGCACGGCGAATGGGCGGCAAGATTGGCCGCATCTGAGCACAAGGCGGAATTTGAACGGCGCATGGCTGGCGAGCTTCCGGATAGCAATGCAAGTCAGGAATACATTGCGTCGTTGATCACAGAACCCGTTAAGGTTGCAACCCGAAAGGCAAGCGAAATGGCGCTTGCTAAAATGAACCCGCTAATGCCTGAAATGATCGGCGGAAGCGCTGATCTTACGGGTTCAAACAACACGAAAGCCGGCGGAATAGAGCCCTTTACGGCTGACGATTATTCCGGGCGCTATGTCTATTATGGCATTCGCGAATTTGGCATGGCCGCTGCGATGAACGGGATGGCTTTGCATGGCGGAGTGGTCCCTTATGGCGGCACTTTCCTCGTCTTCACCGATTATGCGCGCGGTGCGATCCGATTGTCGGCGATCCAAGAGACGCGTGTTATTTATGTGATGACGCATGATAGCATTGGTCTTGGCGAAGATGGGCCAACGCACCAGCCTATCGAACACATTGCGTCGCTTAGAGCTATGCCAAATGTGCTTGTCTTCCGCCCCGGCGATGCGGTGGAAACGGCGGAATGTTGGGCAGCTGCCATGCTTGAGAACAATCGCCCCTCTGTGCTCGCTTTGTCCCGCCAAGGTTTGCCGCAATTTCGCTTGTCGGAAGAAAGCGAAAACCTCTCACGAAAAGGCGGATATCGCGTGCGCAGCGCAACTTTGGCGCGCAAAGTGGTTCTTCTTGCGACAGGCTCTGAAGTTAGCCTTGCTCTTGAGTGCGCAGATAAGCTTGAGGAAGCCGGCATTGGCGCTGATGTCGTTTCGATGGTCTGCGCAGATTTGTTTGATGAACAAGATGATGACTACAAACAGGACATAATCCCAGGCGGAGTCATGAAAGTGTCCATCGAGGCTGGCACGACTTTTGGGTGGGAACGCTACACCGGATTAAAGGGCCTAAATATCGGAATAGACAGCTTCGGTGCCTCTGCACCTGCTAGTGACCTATTCGAACATTTCGGTTTCACCGCGGACAAAATCGTTCCGCAGATACTTTCAAAGCTATCCAACTAATTCAGAATTCAAGCAGGAGTTTTTCACATGGCGACTAAAGTTGCGATCAATGGGTTTGGCCGTATTGGACGGCTTGTGGCGCGCGCTCTTTTGGAGCGGACCGATCACGATTTTGAATTGGTTTCGATCAACGATTTGGCCGATACGAAGTCGAACGCGCTGCTTTTCCAATATGACAGCACACATGGCCGCTTTCCCGGCACAGTAGAGACCACTGATGGCGCGATCATTGTGAATGGCAAAAGCATTGCCGTCACATCAGAGCGCAATCCGGCTGATTTGCCGCATGGCGAACAAGGCGTTGAAATCGTCTTAGAGTGTACCGGTTTCTTCCAAAGCGATGAAGCGTGCCGTCCGCATCTTGAAGCTGGGGCAAAACGCGTTTTGATTTCAGCGCCTGCCAAAGGCGTGTCTGCGACTATCGTTTACGGCGTGAACCACGATGTGCTCACCGCAGACGATGTGATCGTTTCGAACGCCAGCTGCACCACCAATTGCCTTTCGCCCGTTGCGAAGGTTTTGAATGATACGGTGGGTATTGAGCGCGGCTTCATGACCACGATTCATTCTTATACGAACGATCAACGCATGCTTGACCAGATGCACTCTGACATGCGCCGTGCGCGCGGCGGCGCGCAGAATATGATCCCAACCACAACAGGCGCAGCGCGCGCTGTTGGTTTGGTTTTGCCCGAACTTGCGGGCAAATTGGACGGATCATCGGTCCGCGTGCCCACACCCAATGTGTCGCTGATTGATCTGGTGTTCCAACCGGGCCGCGACACCACTGCAGAAGAACTCAACGCAGCTTTGAAAGCAGCCGCCGAAGGCCCGATGAAAGGCGTGCTTGACTACACCGATCAGCCGCTTGTCTCAGGCGATTTCAATCACCACGCAGCCAGCTCTACGGTTGATGCTCTGGAAACGGGCGTGATGGAAGGCAAGCTTGGCCGCGTTGTTTCGTGGTATGATAACGAATGGGGCTTCTCCAATCGCATGATCGACACCGCTGGCGTAATGGCGAAATTCCTCTAATCTGAAATGGGAAGGGCGCGGCATGCCGGCTTTCAAAACCCTTGATGACCTTGGTGATGTGACCGGTAAGGTCGCGCTTGTCCGCGTGGATTTGAACCTCCCGATGAAGGATGGATCTGCGACTGACGTTACCCGTGTTGAAGCGGTGAAGCCCACAATCCTTGAGCTGTCAGAAAAAGGCGCGAAAGTTCTTTTGCTTGCCCATTTTGGTCGGCCAAAGGGTCAACGCTCCAGCGTTCTTTCGACCAGCATGGTCGTGGGTGATGTTGAAGGGGTGCTCGGCAAAGAGCTCATGTTTATCCCTGAGGTCGCGGGCCCGGTTGTCGAGCAATCCATCGGTATCTTGCGCAATGGCGACATCGGCCTTCTCGATAACACCCGGTTTTGGCCCGGCGAAGAAGGCAACGATCCTGAATTTTCCAAGGCGATTGCCGCCCACGGTGATTTCTACGTCAATGATGCGTTCAGCGCAGCGCACCGCGCGCATGCGAGCACAGAGGGTCTTGCGCATATCCTGCCTGCTTATGCTGGACGATCGATGGAAGCTGAACTCAAAGCGCTTGATTCAGCTTTGGGTTCGCCGCAGCAGCCTGTCGCAGCTGTTGTGGGTGGGGCGAAAGTGTCTTCCAAACTCGCCGTGCTTGAAAACCTTGTCGGTAAAGTACAGCATTTAATCATTGGCGGCGGGATGGCGAACACATTTCTGGCTGCACGCGGCGTTGATGTGGGCAAATCCTTGTGCGAGCACGATCTCACCGCAACGGCGTCCAAAATTATGGATGAGGCAGACCATGCCGGTTGCGCGGTGCGCCTGCCGTACGATGTGGTTGTGTCAAAAGAGTTTGCCGAAAACCCCGACAGTTTGCGCACCTGCAATGTTCACGAGGTCGCCGCAGATGAAATGATCCTCGATATCGGTCCCAATGCAACCGAAGCTTTGGCCGATGTCCTCAAAACCTGCCGCACGCTGGTTTGGAATGGCCCGCTTGGTGCGTTTGAAACAGAGCCATTTGATGCTGCCACTATGTCACTGGCGAGTCATGTCGCTGCGCTGACCCAGGAAGGATCTTTGATTTCGGTTGCAGGCGGCGGTGATACGGTGGCTGCTTTGGCGCAAGCGGGCGTCACTAAGGATGTGACATACATTTCAACCGCAGGCGGGGCTTTCCTAGAATGGATGGAAGGTAAACAATTGCCCGGCGTTGCTGCGCTTTCGGCCTGAGACTGTGTCTGAGGAAACAACCGAATACGGCTACGGAAATGCCGTCGAGTGCAAAGAAGGTGAATTTGCCGGGTGGTATCACTGGAACCATGATCCATTTGAAACACGCGCTGGCCCGTTCTTTATGCGGCGCGAGGATGATGGGAGTTATCTAAGCGCTTTTCGGGCTGAGGATCGCCACATGAATGGCGGCGGATTTATGCATGGCGGCTGCCTTATGACCTTTGCCGATTTTGCCTTGTTCGCCATTGCAACAGATGAATTGGACGGCGCGCATTCGGTCACCATGAACCTGTCAAACGATTTTCTGGGTGCAGTGAAGCCTGGCGCATTGGTCGAAGCACGCGGCGAAGTCACCCGTGGCGGAGGAAAGACAATCTTTGTGCGCGGCATGATCACGGGTGATGGCGAACCGGCGATGAGTTTTACTGGGATTATCCGGAAGTTTTCCTCGCGCCCATGAGCCATCCTGTTTCTGATCCCATTAGGCGACCTGATCGGCTCAATTGACCTCTCCAAAAGCCCCTTTCGCTTATACTTGTGGCCAATTGCCGCAGGATTTCAGCGAGTTTAAGGCTCATCAAAACATAAAATATCAGCAGGATTAGGGACGAATTACAGCCATGAATACGCAAGAAATGACCGCGAAGATCGCCGCTGGACAAGGCTTTATCGCAGCGCTCGACCAATCAGGCGGCTCCACGCCCAAGGCTTTGCGCGGATACGGCGTTGAGGATGGTGAATGGTCAGGCGATGATGAAATGTTCGGCCAAATCCACGAAATGCGCAGCCGCGTCATTACCACGCCCTGTTTTTCCAGCGGTAAAGTGATCGGCGCTATTCTGTTTGAGAAAACCATGGATGGCATGGTTGATGGCAAAACAACTGCAGACGCACTGAAAGCGCGCGGCGTGGTTCCCTTTATTAAAGTCGATCAGGGCCTCGCGGACGAAGAGAACGGCGTCCAATTGATGAAGCCATTGGACAAGCTGCCTGCCCTCCTTGAAAAGTCCGTTGGCCACGGAATGTTCGGCACAAAGATGCGCTCAGTCATCAAATCGGCCAATCCTGAAGGGATTGCAGCAATTGTTGCACAGCAATTCGAAGTCGGGGCGCAGATATCAGATGCGGGCCTGATGCCGATGCTTGAACCTGAATATGATATCACTGCCGACGACCGTGAGGCGGGCGAAGATATTCTGCTTGCCGAAATCATGAAGCACCTGGACGCCCTGCCTGAGGGTCGCAAGGTGATGTTGAAATTGTCGATTCCCGTGAAAGCGGGCCACTATACGCCCGCAATTGAGCATCCCAATGTTCTGCGCGTCGTTGCGCTTTCTGGCGGATATTCAACCGATGATGCCTGTGCGCATCTCGCCAAAAATCCCGGCATGATCGCAAGCTTTTCGCGTGGGTTGTTGCAGGATCTGCGCAAAGGTCAGTCAGATGATGAATTTGACGGCACTTTGGGTAAAGCGATTGACCAGATTGCAGCGGCCAGCATTGCTGGCTAAGCGGCTTGGGTGATGACACCCGAAACTCAGCTTTATCTTATATCCCCGCTCGAAGTGGGCGGGGATTTTCCGGCTCGTCTCGAACGCGCATTGGTTGCGGGCGATGGACTGGTTACTGCCTTTCAATTCCGGGTGAAAGGGATGGAGCAGCACGATGCCGCACGGCTCGCGCAACCGCTGCAGGAAATTTGCGCCAGCTATGATTGCGCTTTCATTGTGAATGACAGTGTGCCGCTCGCAAAGCGCCTGAAAGCCGATGGCGTTCATTTGGGGCAGGGCGATGGCAACCCTAAAGAAGCCCGAGAGGCTTTGGGCCGAGATGCGCAGATCGGCGTAACGTGCCACGCGTCAAAACATCTCGCGATGGAAGCTGGTGAGGCTGGTGCAGATTATGTTGCCTTTGGCGCGTTTTACCCATCAATGACTAAGGATAAAGGTCCGGATGCTGAACGGCCTCAGCCTGATCTGCTCGATTGGTGGGCCAAATTGTTCGAAATACCGGTCGTTGCAATTGGAGGTATAACGCCATCAAACTGCGCGCCCCTGATTGAGGCGGGAGCAGATTTTCTGGCGGTATCAGGATCAGTTTGGAGCGGCGATGAAGCCGAAGCTGTGCGCGCTTTTGGGCGCGCGATTTCTAAGAACTAGCCCGCGCTGCCCAATCGGGTGCAGATAAGTTTGCTGAGCGATCCGTCAGCATTGACCTTTTGCAATTGGTTGGAGCCCACGCGTTCGAAACGCTCGCCCTTTTTGGGGCCGCGAGTGAATGTGAGTGTCTTCCCTTGCATAAGGTAGATGCCCCCGCCTGTGCCGCTTTTGTAGCTCGAAGCTTGTGAGATTCGAAATCCTTCGTCCTCAACCACACTAATCGCACTGGTTTGCGCATCTCCCGGCAGCGCGCACTGGTACCTCCCATGCGGCATTGTGCCAAGTGGACCGCCCTGCGCCCTCAAATCTGGCATCGCCGCCTTTGCCTCCGATCCTTGAACCGCAGCTAGAATCGGCTCAAGTATTGGGCCATCCTTGGCTAGCAGATTGCCAGAAGATGCAGCAATCACAGCTGCAGTAGCAGTCAACATTACTATGTGTCTTGTTTTCATGGTATCCCGTTCAACCCCCGAAGAGCCTAATATCAGGGTGAACGAATAGTTACCAGAGCGGTCACACCAGTTTACATGTCAAAAAAGGGGTAGCTTGCTGTCCGGAACGCGCTGGTCTATGCGCGCCTTACGTAAGACGAAGCTGTGGAAAGCTGGTCTTCAAAATACGACAATTCAGAAAGCACTGACCCCATGAAAATTAGCGGCGTCGATATTCGCCCCGGCAATATCATCGAATACGAAAATGGCATCTGGAAAGTCGCCAAGATCCAACATACCCAACCGGGCAAGGGCGGAGCGTATATGCAGGTTGAAATGAAGAACCTGCAGGATGGGCGAAAAACCAATGTCCGTTTCCGCAGCGCTGATAGCGTTGAGAAGGTTCGGCTCGATACGAATGATTATCAGTTCCTCTACGAAGATGGCGATATGCTCGTTTTCATGGATCAGGTGAATTATGAGCAGATCAATCTGCCATCTGATCTTTTGGGCGATGCGCGCCCGTTTTTGCAGGATGGCATGCAAGTGATGCTGGAGCTGTGGGAGGAAAAGCCCATCAGCGTTCAATTGCCCCAGCAAGTTGAGGCTGAGATCGTTGAAGCCGATGCCGTGGTGAAGGGGCAAACTGCGTCTTCAAGCTACAAACCTGCCGTCCTCGACAATGGGGTACGCATTATGGTGCCGCCTCACATCGAAAGCGGCACGCGGATTATCGTTGATGTTTACGAACAAACCTATGTCGGCAAGGCAGGCTAACCTAAATGAGCATGTTTTCAGGCCTAGTGCGCGTCATGGAACGTGCCGCGCGCAAAGCAGGTGGTCGATTGCGACGCGACTTCGGTGAAGTCGAACATTTGCAAGTGAGCCGCAAAGGCCCAGCGGACTTTGTATCCAAAGCCGATATGCGCGCTGAGCGTACGATTTATGATGAATTGCTGCACGCGCGGCCTGATTGGGGCTTTGTCATGGAAGAGGCAGGCGTGATCGAAGGCGCGCCTGACAACCCGCGGTGGATTGTTGATCCTTTGGATGGGACCAGCAATTTTCTCCACGGCATTCCACATTTTGCGATTAGCATCGCTGTGCAAGAACCGCGCCTTGACGGCAAAGGGTGGGGCGATGTCACCGCTGCGGTGATCTATAACCCCATCAATGACGAAACCTATTGGGCAGAAAAAACGCGCGGTGCGTGGCTTCAGGATGCGCGGCTGCGTGTATCGGGCCGCAAGAATCTTCATGAGGCATTGATTGCGACAGGCATCCCTTTCCAAGGGCATGGCGATTTTGCGGAATGGAGCCGGATTTTCGGTGCAATAGGGCCGGAAGTGGCTGGTATTCGCCGCTTTGGCGCAGCCTCGCTTGATTTGGCCTATTTGGCGCAAGGGCGCTTTGATGGGTTTTGGGAAAGTGGCCTCAATGACTGGGACACAGCGGCGGGCTGCCTTATCGTTCGTGAAGCGGGCGGATTTGTCTCCGATTTCCGTGGCCGGTCCAATCCAATTCATTCCAATCAAGTGCTCGCGGCAAATGACGCGCTGCATTCGAAGCTGCACAAAATTTTGGCCGGGTCTTTGCGCTAACGCGCAAATCGGATCGTTGAGTAGTAGAGAATGGAAATTGGTGCCCCTGGCCCGACTCGAACGGGCACTCCGTTAGGAACTCGATTTTGAGTCGAGCGCGTCTACCAATTTCACCACAGGGGCACTCCCGCAACTGGGAGCCGCGCCATTAGCGAGACTTGCGGCGGCTTGCAAGAACCAGTTGCAAGCTGAACCTGTTGGGGCATGTGTTTGCAAAAACATCCTTGCCAACTGGCGCTTTGCCTGAGAAATCAGGATCAACACGATCATGCTGGAACTGCCTTCCTATCACGCAATGGCCGCAATGGCGGTCACCGTCGCGATGTTCGTGGCGTTTGCGCGCGGGCGAATGTCGATTGAGATTATCAGCCTGCTCACCATCGCAGTCATCGCAGTGGGGCTGTATTTTTTCCCATTGGAAGGGGCAAAACCCACTGACGGGCTTGCACTCGCTTTTGGAGGGTTTGGCCATTACGCGCTTATCACAATTTGCGCGCTGATGATTATGGGCAGGGGGCTGGTTGTGACCGGCGCCTTGGAGCCGGCTGCACGATTGCTGGAGCAATTGTTCAAATTCAACCTGCAATTGGGACTGCTTTTCTCTCTCGTTATCACGCTCGTGCTGTCGATGTTCGTGAACAACACGCCTGTGCTTGTGTTGATGATCCCAATTTTCGCAGCGCTCGCGCATCGCGGTGCCATGGCGACTTCCAAGACATTGATGCCATTGAATGCAGCGTCTTTGATTGGCGGGCTTGCCACGACGATTGGCACGTCAACCAATATCCTCGTCGTCTCGATAGCAGTGGATTTGGGTATGCGGCAAATGGGCGTGTTTGATTTCACGCCGATTGTCCTACTCGCCGCCTTGGTTGCGATTCCCTATATGTGGCTCGTCATGCCTCGGTTGCTCAATGACAATCGGACCGAGAGTCAGATTGCAGAGCGGCAGTTTCACACTCGCCTGCGTGTTGGCGCTGATTCTGTCTTGGCGGGCAAAGAATTTGCTGAAGTGGCGGACAAACTGCCGAAAGGGATAACCCTTCACAATCCACCGACTGGTCTCCTGCAACCCCAGCAACAATTGCATATCTCAGGTAGCCACGAAGCGCTGGAAGATGCCACCCGCGAGCTCAGAGGACAATTGGCGCCAAGCTGGGTGCTTGACCGGATTAAGCGCACAGCCTCGTCGCAAGGCGAAGATGTGATGGTGTTTGAAATGACCGTTACGGCCGATAGCCGTCTTATTACGCGCACTCTGCCAAGCTCGGGTATTGCTGACTTATACAGCGTGGCCGTCCTAGGTATCCATCGTCCGGAACGACTCTTGGGTGAGAAAGACCAATATTCCGACGGCGGTGACCTTCGTATCTCAGAAGGTGATGTGCTGCTGGTCATGGGGCTTGAAGAAGACCTCCAGACATTTGCGCGCAATGACAGTCTTTTGATGCTTGATGGAGCGCGTGAATTGCCGCGTCGGTCCAAAGCTCTTCTGGCCGCCGGCATTATGAGCTTCTCGGTTGTTACCGCTGCTGTGGGCTGGCTGCCCATTGCTATCTCGGCACTGGCCGGGTCGATCCTGATGTTTGTCACTGGCTGCGTGAAGTTTGACCGGGTCGGGCGAGCATTGTCTGGGCAGGTGATTGTGCTCGTGGCCGCCAGTATCGCGATTGGGCGAGTTATCGATGAAAGCGGGGCTGCTGCTTGGCTCGGAGAAGCCTTGTCTCTGGGACTGGTCTATCTGCCTCCAGCGCTTGTCCTTGCAGCAGTGATGGCTTTTGTGACTTTCATCACCAACTTTGCTTCTAATGCGACCGCGGCAACGGTTGGGACACCGATTGCCTTTGGCATTGCAGCGCAATTGGGCATTCCGGCGGAGCCATTGGTGCTTGCTGTGCTGTTTGGGTGCAATTTGTGTTACGCGACGCCGATCGCTTATCAGACGAATATGCTGATCATGTCTGAGGGCTCTTACGAATTTTCGGATTACATACGGACGGGTGTCCCACTGGTAGTGTTGATGGTTACAACACTCTCAATTCTTTTGGTGCTCTGGTACGGGCTCTAGGCGGCATCTGAGAAACTCTAGCGCACAAACAATACGACCGCCGAAACAGGGGGTTCACCTGCTCCGACGGCCGTTTTCTCCTCCCCAGGAGAACTGGTAATGGCGCTAATGCCTAGTCTGATGAGGGCACATATGTCCCAAGACGGTGATGTAGTGCGTTGATCTTTGCAAGCTCTTCGCGATCTTCGGTGTTGCGTGCATGGCTCTCCAATGCGCGGCGAAGAAGCTTCATATCAGCAGTCGAAAGTAGAGCACGGGCGCGCGATGGTTCGCGGCTTGCTGTGCTTGTATCGCTCATTTGTAATTCTCCTTGGGACCGGACGCGAGGTGTACCCTGATTGGAATCTTTCCGAAACCGGTCTTTTTCTATGCATCCACTGTGTAAGTTTTGATGAATGAAAAAGCCAGAGCCGGGATTTCGGATCCTGCAAAGCCATTTCTGACGAATGACCTTGCAGGACCCCCTCTCCAACTGGTTGAGACGACCTAACGAGGGCCTCAAACTGGGATCAACCCTTTAGGCAGCCTCGAACTGGTTCATGGTGTTGTCTTTGCCACCAGCTTTCAAAGCGGCTTCACCAGCGAAGTATTCTTTGTGGTCATCGCCGATGTCACTGCCAGCCATATTCTGGTGCTTAACGCAGGCAATGCCCTGACGGATTTCTTCGCGTTGAACGTTTTTCACATAACCCAGCATCGCCTGATCGCCGAAGTATTCTTTAGCGAGGTTATCAGTGCTGAGCGCGGCCGTGTGATATGTCGGCAGCGTGATGAGGTGGTGGAAGATACCAGCCTGCTTTGCGGCATCCGCTTGGAAAGTGCGGATTTTCTCATCTGCTTCGGCAGCAAGCTCGGTTGTGTCGTAATCAACGCTCATCAATTGCTCGCGGTTGTAGGCTGACACATCTTTGCCTGCTTTTTCCCACGCATCAAACACTTGCTGGCGGAAATTCAGCGTCCAGTTGAAGCTTGGCGAATTGTTATAAACAAGCTTAGCGTTTGGAATAACTTCGCGCACGCGATCAACCATTCCGGCGATTTGCTCAACGTGAGGCTTCTCAGTTTCGATCCAGAGAAGGTCCGCGCCGTTTTGCAGCGATGTGATGCAATCCAGAACGCAGCGATCTTCGCCGGTGCCAGCTTTGAACTGATACAGGTTAGAAGGCAGGCGCTTTGGCGCCATCAATTTGCCATCGCGGCTGATAAAGACCTGACCATTGGTAATGTTAGCCGGATCAACTTCATCGCAATCAAGGAATGCGTTGTATTGGTCACCCAAATCGCCGGGCTCTTTTGAAAAAGCGATTTGTTTGGTGAGACCAGCTCCGAGCGAGTCGGTGCGGGCAACAATGACACCATCATCAACGCCCATCTCGAGGAAGGCGTGACGGCAAGCGCGGATTTTCTGGATGAAATCTTCGTGCGGAACAGTGACTTTACCGTCCTGGTGGCCGCACTGCTTTTCATCAGAGACCTGGTTTTCGATTTGTAGCGCGCATGCACCCGCTTCGATCATCTTCTTGGCAAGAAGATAGGTCGCTTCTGCATTGCCGAAGCCTGCATCGATGTCAGCGATGATTGGTACAACGTGCGTTTCGTAATTGTCGATCGCATTCTCAAGGCGCTTTGCTTCGACTGCATCGCCAGTTTCGCGTGCTGTGTCGAGTTCGCGGAACAGTCCGCCAAGCTCGCGCGCGTCGGCCTGCTTGAGGAATGTGTAAAGCTCTTCGATCAGAGCGGGCACTGAGGTTTTCTCATGCATGGATTGGTCGGGAAGGGGGCCAAACTCGCTGCGAAGGGCAGCGACCATCCACCCGGACAGGTAGAGGTAGCGTTGTTTTGTCGAACCGAAGTGCTTTTTGATGGAGATCAGCTTTTGCTGTGCGATAAATCCGTGCCAGCAGCCCAGCGATTGGGTGTAATTGGCAGGATCATTATCGTACGCGTCCATGTCAGCGCGCATGATCTTTGCGGTGTATTTCGCAATGTCGAGACCAGTTGGAAAACGGTTCTGCAAAACCATGCGAGCAGCGCTCTCAGGGTCAATTGCGCCCCAGCTTGGGCCGTTGTCTTTGACAAGGTCGCGCATTGCATCGATTTTCTGGATATATGTCATTTGGGATCTCCGTGTGTTCGGGGAGGTAAGTGGATGACGCTTTATTGAAGTGTTGCAGCGCAGCATGACAGGGAAACTTACAAAATATCTTGTCAATCTTCGGGGTTCTACGGTTAACCTTGTGTAATATTGTAAATGTATTTACAAGCGCATTATGGCTGAAACCTCACTTCTCGCTGGTCCTGCATTGCGCCGGTTGCGCAAACGCGAAGGGCTCACCCAAGCTGCAATGGCGAGTGCCTTGGGCATTTCCGCCAGCTACCTTAATTTGATCGAACGCAATCAGCGGCCTTTATCGGCTCGCGTTCTTGTTCAGGTGATAGAACGGTTCGATTTTGATCCTCGCACTCTGCGTGAAGATGAAACCATTGGCGGTGTCGATGGCCTCGCGCGCCGATTGGCGGATAAACGTTTCAAAGATCTCGGCATTGATCGCGAAGAGGTGCAAGAATTTCTCTCATCTGCTCCTCAAGCCGCAGCCGCATTTGCGCTATTGTATGACAACTCCGCCGCGCCCGCCGCCAGGCCAGAGGATCCGCTGGCCGAAGCGCGGGTGGCAGTTGAACGGTGGCAAAATCACTTTGCTGATTTAGACCATGAGGCAGAAGCTTTATCGGAAAACCTGCGTCTTTCGCATGGCGATATAAGCGCGGCTTTGGGTGAGAGGCTTCGCGAGAAACACCAGCTTTCTGTTCGGGTCCTGCCTAGCGAAGTGATGCCAGGGATTGTGCATCGGCTTGATCTTCATGCCCGGCAATTGCAGCTCTCAGAAATGCTTCCCGGTGCTGCGCGCCGGTTTCAGATTGCGCGCCAGATTGGCAGTCTTGAAATGCGCGATGAGATTGACGCTTTGGTGGCGGGTGCAAACTTGCCCTCACAAGAGGCGTATGACCGGTTCCGCGAACATGTGACGGATTACGTC
>JBCAZT010000052.1:0-18180 GCA_038532855.1 Pseudomonadota bacterium | reverse complement strand
TCCTTAAGCAGCGGCTCGACCCCGGTCTCTGGCAACGAGAAGTAGAAGAAATCGCCCTCTCGTCGAGCATCTTCGGGCAAAGCCTTGGTCCAGCCTCCTTCACGAGCGCGCGTTTCCAAGCGGACTTGGGCTGGGATGCGGTCGCGCGCGGTCTCAACGCTGCCCGCATATGGCACTTTGCCGCCTGCAATAATCGCCACGCCTTCGCACAAGCGTTCGGCATGGTGAATGACGTGAGTAGAGAAAATCACGGTGACGCCTTCTTCGGCCAAAGAGCGGATCATGCGCTCCAATTTGCCTTGATTGATTGCATCGAGGCCTGAGAACGGCTCATCCAGCACAACCAGACGCGGCTGATGCACCAAAGTCCCCAGCAATTGGACCGTCTGCGCCATACCTTTGGAAAGCTGGCGAATTTGGCGATCAACAGCGTGGGAGAGATCATGCTTTTCCAGCAATTCCAGCCCGCGCTTGCGACCTTCTGCCTTGGGAAGCCCACGAAGCGCGCCCATAAACGCAATCGCATCAATCGCTTTCATGGCGGGGTAAAGCCCGCGTTCTTCTGGCAGATATCCGATCAAGCGGCCCACATCGTGGGGCCTGTCATGGCCGAATACGCGGCGCACGCCTTCATCGGGGTCAATAATGCCAAGCAGCATGCGCAAAGTCGTGGTCTTGCCAGCACCATTGGGCCCAAGAATGCCGTAAATCGCGCCCTCGGGCACAGCGATATCAACGCCGTCCACCGCGCGCGTACCGTCAAAGCTTTTAACCAGCCCGCGCGCCTCGATTGCGAGAGGGCGCGTGTCGACAACAGGCTCTACGCCTGTAATGTCTATCGAGCTTGTGTGATTGTGCGAGGCCACAACTTCGCTTACCGCCATATCCATAGCAAAGCGAGTTAACGGGTGAGACTAAACGGGAGTAACCCCAAACATGGTTAATTCCGAAGTAACCATAAATCAGGGAAATTCCCTTGAAACCCGCCTTGCCAAGGCCGCCATGAGCCATGGATTTGTCGCTTGCGGGATTGCGAGCGCTGCCGAGGATCCGCTGCGCAGCGAGCGGTTGGAGGAATGGCTGGGCGAAGGGCACCATGGCAGTATGGAGTGGATGGAGGCGCGCGCGCATCATCGCCGCTCCCCTCAAGGGCTTTGGCCCGAAGCGCGCTCTGTCATTGCGCTTGGCATGAGCTACGCGCCATCGAATGATCCGATGCGGCTGGAAGAATATCCAAGCCACGCGCGCATATCGGTTTACGCGCAGGGCAAAGATTATCACGACACTGTCAAGAAGAAGCTGAAGGCGCTTGCTCGGTGGTTGGTGGCGGAAGAACCAAGGGCGCAAGTCAAAGTCTTCGTTGATACAGCGCCCGTTATGGAGAAACCTCTGGGCGAAGCAGCCGGGATTGGTTGGCAGGGAAAGCACACCAATCTCGTCAGCTCCGATCATGGCAGCTGGCTGTTTCTAGGCGCGATTTATACGACGCTTGAATTAGAGCCAACGGGGCCGCAGCGCGATCAATGCGGATCTTGCCGAGCGTGTCTTGAAAGCTGCCCCACCGATGCGTTTCCCTCGCCTTATACGCTCGATGCGCGGCGCTGTATCTCGTATCTCACGATTGAACATAAGGGGCCGATTGCAGAGGAATTTCGCAAGGGGCTCGGCAACCGGATTTACGGCTGCGATGATTGTTTGGCGGTGTGCCCGTGGAACAAATTTGCGAGTTCGGCCCATGCTATGCGCGACTTCCTGCCGCGCGCTGAACTTGCAAGTCCGCGCCTTTCAGAGCTTTTGGCGCTTGATGATGTGGGATTTCGCAGTTTGTTTTCAGGATCACCCATCAAACGGATTGGGCGAGATCGGTTCGTGCGAAATTGCCTTTATGCAGCAGGAAATAGCGGCGATCCCGAGCTGAAAACGCCCGTAGATGCTTTGAAGACCGATCCTGATCCCGTCGTCGCTGATGCCGCCCATTGGGCATCGGCGCGGCTTACATCATCTCTTTGATTGGCACGTCTGTGTCAGCCAGCACGTCTGGATCAATCACTTCGGCGCCGTTTTTGAGCATCTTAGTGCCTTGCACATAATCCTTCATCGTGTTCACGCAGTCAAAGGCGATTGGCTTGCCCTCTTTGAGGTAAACGACAGTGAATTTGCGCGTGGCTGGATCGCCGCGCAGCACAGTTGCATCATAATCGAGATTGAGGCCAGCGGTCTGCAATTTCAGATCATATTGGTTGGACCAGAACCACGGCAGCGCGTTGTAGGCTTCTTTTTCGCCCATGATCGCTTTGGCGACGACATTGGCCATATCGTGCGCGTTCTGAACTGATTCGAGGCGGATGACCGCGTTATCGGCAAAGGGGTTCGCGTGTGCTGCGCAGTCTCCGATGGCGTAAATGTCATCCAGAGTGGTGCGGCAGCAGAAATCAACATCCACGCCGTTGGAGCCAGCAGCACCCGCTGCAATCAACGGGCCGACAGCAGGCACAATGCCGATGCCAACAACCACCATATCGGCAGGCAGAAACTCATCTGAATCCAGCTGAACGCCGGTCACTTGGCCATGTTCAGCAGCAATTGTGGTAACCGCTTCGCCAAGGCGCACATCGACCCCTTGTTCGCGGTGCTCTTTGGCGAAAAATTCCGACAGATCTGGCCCGGCAACGCGCGCCAGCAGCCGGTCTAATGTCTCAACCAATGTGACATTGCAGCCCATTTTGCGCAGCACAGCGGCAGCTTCCAGCCCGATATATCCGCCACCGATAACAACAGCACGTTTTGCCCCCGCTTCCAAAGCCGCCATCATGGCATCGGCGTCTTTCTTGTCGCGAACGTAGAAAACGCCTTTTTGATTGGCGCCCGGGATTGGCAGCCGCCTTGGATCCCCTCCGCCTGACCAGATAAGCTTGCGATAGAGAACCACGCTGCCATCGGACAAAGTCACCGAGTGCGCCATCCAATCGATATCGGTAACGGCGTGGCCAAGAGCCAAATCAATGTTCTTATCTGCCCAAAACTTTTCAGGCCGGATCATGATCCGTTCGAACCCTTTGTCGCCGGCAAGATATTCCTTGGACAATGGGGGGCGTTCATAAGGTGGGGCGGCATCGCGCCCGATCATAAGGATCGACCCTTCATGCCCTTGTTGGCGCAAAGCAATCGCCGCCTGCGCGCCGCCATGGCCTGTGCCCACTATCACGACATCAGCTTCGCGTGCTTCAGCTGCCATGTCTGTTACCCTCTCGTGCCCATTAGGCGCAAATGACTTGCGGCAAATGCGCTGAAGGTCAAGTCGCGACTTGGATTAGGCCTCGAGCAGATTGCGCGCCTGACTGGAAATTTGCGCAAGGGCCGCGGGGGTGATGACGCTTTGGTTTTGGGCGCGCTCGACCACGTTTTTGAACTGCTGGATCGACAGATCGTTCACCTCTGCCCAGGCTTTCACCGCATCTTCGGGCGCGATTTTTTGGCCCGCCAAAAGCGCTTTCAGCAGATCGAGCCGCATTTGCTGGAAATCACGCGCAAGCCCTGCGACCAGCAACCGCTCCCATACATCAGAGGGCTCCATCATCGCCGCTTGGCGCTGTGCCCAATCAAGGCCGAGGCGCGCTCCGAGATCTGTGAATGCTGCCGTAAGCGCGGTTGCTGATACGCCAGCATTTTTGGCAAGCCGCGCAAGCCCTGCAGCGCCATCCATTTCGAACAGTTGAACGATCCTATGAGCAACATCTTTGGGCGTGCCCTTGTCGATTAAGTCGCTGAGCATGGCTTCTGACTGTTGGCGGGCCGTGCCTTCGATGAGGTTTTCGGCAGCTTGCGACAATTCTTCTATGCCGCCAGCCAGTTCGCTCGCAATGACGCTAGGCATCATGCGCGGGCTGCTTGTGCGGAGCAGATCACCCATATGCGCTCGCAGCGCCTGTCCGGTGCCCTCAAACAGATCGATGCGGGTTTCCTCTCGCAATTTCGCATCATCAATCTGCGTCCACAAACCCCGCATATCAAACAGGGCATCCACAGCGACAAAGGCTTTGGCGATCGCCTCCAATCGTGCGCCTTCCTCTTCGGCGAGTTCAAACACGGCGAGCGGGCCCATCGAATTGACAATGCGATTGGCAAGTTCGGTTGCAATCAATTCCCTGCGCAAACGGTGATCGGTGATCGCCGTGATGAAATCCTTGCGCATAGGGACAGGGAACATTGCGATTAAGTCGGCCTCAAGCGCCGGATCATCGGGCAGGTCGCTTTCCTCAATCGCGTCTTGCAGAACCAGCTTGGTTGACGACAAAAGCACAGCAAGTTCAGGCCGTGTCATCCCCTGCCCATCGCCAGCTCGGCGTTTGAGCGTTTCGTTATCGGCAAGCCCTTCTGTCGCGCGATCAAGTGCGCCTTGGCCTTCCAATCTTTCGATAAGACCAAGATAGGAATCGACCGATTTTGCCCCACCTGCCTCTGCAATCGACAAAGCGAGCGCTTGAAGCCGATTATCTTCAAGCACAATATCCGCGACCTCATTGGTCATTTTCTCAAGCAGCGAATTGCGCTTTTTCTCATTAAGAGCGCCCGCATTCACGGCTGATGCAAGCGCGATTTTGATGTTCACCTCATTGTCTGAACAATCAACGCCTGCCGAATTGTCGATGAAATCGGTGTTGATGCGCCCGCCTGACAGCGCAAATTCAATGCGCCCTGCCTGAGTAATTCCAAGATTGGCGCCTTCCCCGATAACTTTGGCGCGCACTTCGCTTGCATTGACGCGCAAAGCATCGTTTGCGCGGTCGCCCACATCAGCGTGGCTTTCGCTTTTGGCTTTGATGTAAGTGCCGATCCCACCGAACCAGATAAGGTCCACTTGCGCTTTTAAGATGGCGCTGACCAAAGCGTCAGGCGTGATTTCGGTGCTCTCCAACCCCAGCATGGCGGCAGCCGTTTTGGACAGGCTGACGCTTTTCGCATCGCGCGGATAAACGCCGCCGCCGCGTGAAATCAATTTGGGATTGTAATCTTCCCAGCTGGAGCTTGGCAAATCGAACAGGCGTTTGCGCTCTTTCCAGCTTTTGGCAGGATCAGGCTCTGGATCGATAAAGATGTGCCGGTGATCGTAAGCGGCAACCAGCTTGATCGCTTTCGACAGCAGCATCCCATTGCCAAACACATCGCCCGACATATCGCCGCAGCCTACGACATTGATCGGGTCTTTTTGAACATCCACGCCCATTTCAAGGAAGTGCCGCTGTACGCTTACCCATGCGCCGCGCGCTGTGATGCCCATGGCTTTGTGATCATAGCCGTTAGAGCCACCGCTTGCGAAAGCATCGCCCAGCCAAAACCCTTTTTCCAGCGCAATGCCATTGGCGACATCGGAAAAGCGCGCTGTGCCTTTATCGGCAGCGACAACGAAATAGGGGTCTTCGCCATCATGGATTACGACATTGGCCGGGTGGGTGACCTTGCCATCGGCGATGTTATCGGTGATCGACAAAAGCGTGCGGATGAAGATTTCGTAGCTTGCTTGACCCTCGGCTGCCCAAGCGGCGCGGTCTGCGGCTGGATTGGGCAATTGCTTGGGGTAAAATCCGCCTTTGGCCCCGGTGGGCACAATCACAGCATTTTTGACCCGCTGCGCTTTCATCAGGCCCAGGATTTCAGTGCGGAAATCATCGCGCCTGTCTGACCACCTTAGCCCCCCCCGTGCGACGGCACCGCAGCGCAGATGGATACCCTCAACCCGGCGGGAATACACAAATACTTCGCGCCAAGGCAGCGGTTTGGGAAGGTCGGGGACGCGTTCTGAAGCGATTTTGAATGCCACAGCTTCCTGTGCGGCGTCGGCAAATGCATTGGTGCGCAAGACCGCATCAACAACTGCGCGATAGGCCCGTAATATCCTATCATCATTCAGCGCTGCAACTTTTGACAGCCCCGAAACGTACGCTTTTTCAGCTGTGTCAGCCGCTTTATCCCGCCCATTTTTGAAAGTGGGATCATGACGCGCGATAAACAGATCAATGATCGCTTTAGTAACTGCGGGCGCCGCGCTTAATGCATCGACGACAGTGTAGATCGTATAGCTGATGCCCGTTTGGCGCAGATAGCGGTAAATCGCGCGCAGCCACATGGCCTTGCGTGCGCTTAGTTCCGCCTCGATAACCAACCGATTGAACGGTTCATCTTCTGCCAATCCGTTTAGCACTTCGGCAATGGCGCTTTCGATTGTGGCCGTGCGTGCGAGCAGCTTGGCTCCATCAAGGCCGGGCGCAAGCGCCAATCGAAAATCATGCAGCGTGCCAAGCTCACCTTGATCAAGCGCGATGTTCCTTTCAGACAAAACGCGAAATCCGAAATTCTCAAGCGCGGGCACAGCATCTGACAATACAAGACTGCCAGAAAGATGCGCGATTTTGAGGCGCAATTGATCCTCAGGATCGTTTTCAAGCCGGTAGAGCCGTGCATCGCGGTGTTCTGGGCTGGTGCCATCGCCCGCGCTCAGATTGCGCAATCGTGCAATATCGAGCGCAGCTTCACTCGCGCCGTATTCTGAGCGGTAAATGGCCGGAAATGCATCGGCATAGCGCGCGGTAATGGCAGCGGCACGTCCGCTTTCATCAGATCCAGCAAGCTCTTTTTCGACCGCTTCGCCCCATCCGCGCAGCAGCTCTTCCAATTGTGTTTCGATTTTCGAAGAGTCGGCAACCTGCTTAGTATCGCGCGTGTCGAGCAGGTATTGCAGCATCGCCAATGTGCTGCCTTCGACCTCTAGGCTCCAATTGAGCACACTTGCGCCGGATTGCGCGGTAAGCAGTTCTTCAATTTGCATCCGCGTTTGCGTGTTCAGCATATCGCGAGGCAACCAGACAAATGCGAAAATATGCCGGCCAAGCGCAGACGTGACCTGCACCAGCCGTGGGCGTGGGCGATCAATCAGGCTCATCATGGCCGTTGTCAGCCGGCTGAGATCTTGCGTGCCAAATGCCACCATCAAATCATGCGGTAGGGCCGTGAAGGCGTGGAGCAAGGCTTTGCCAGCATGGCCGCTTTTGTCGAAACCGAAAGCTGTCGTCAGCCCTGCAAGCGAGGCGCGCAAGACCGGCACATCTTCCGGCCGAGCAGAAAGCGCAGCACTTGTCCAAACGCCAGCATGGACCGAGAGGCTTTCCGTTTTGCTCCCTTCCCGATTGGCCACAATGAACAGATCAAGTGGCACATGGCGATGCACTGATGATATACGGTTGGATTTGATGATAAGCAGATTGCGCGGCTGACTATTTTCTGGCGCCTCATCGAACCAATCAAAAGCGCGTTGGAAAGATGCATCCGACAAAACGGGCGCGGCTGATTTGCCGCAAATGCCGTAAGCTTCGCTGATCGAGCCATCGCGCATCCGGGTGACATGACCAAGCTGAGTGAGCATGCCTTGATTGAGCCAATTGAGAAGCGCGGCCGCCTCTGGGCTGCTTGCGCCTATTAAAGTGGCATCGCGCTCCATTGTTTTTTGCGTTTTGGGCCAATCGGTCACTGCGGCGCGCACATCTTTAAGCGTTGCGCGCAAAGCGCTTAACAATGCGCGGCGCTGGCGTGCATCAATGCGCGGGGTTTCGATGTAGATATAGCTTTCTGAAAGCTTGTAATCAGTATCCTCACCCGGATCGGCGAGTGCGATCAATTCCCCTTCGCAATTGCGCGAGGCGGCAATGACGGGGTGAAGCAGGCAATCAATGCTCAAACCATGGGCTGTGATTGTCGCTGCGATGGAATCAACCAAAAACGGCATATCATCATTGACGATGGCGATTTGCAGCCGCCGTTTGTCGCCTGTGGTTGATGCTAGATTGATCGCTGACTTGCGAGGCATACGCTCTGCGCCGGTTCCGAGCAGGAAGTGGGCGGCCTCTGAAAGATCAGAGGCTTTGAGCGCGGCCTCACCGGGCAGCAACGCTGCCTTAAGCGCGCGTGAAAGAGGTTTTAGAAGCGCAGGATCAGGCGCTTTTCCTGCTGTGTATGCGGGCGAGGTTGAGCGCGATTTCGCCGTTTTCGTGGCCATAAATCCGGTTCCTGACATCCTGCGCGCGGGTAATTTTATTATCCCGCAGTATTGTTTATTTGCGGACAATACGATGGTTTATACACTCGGCGCAAGCATGTTTGATCACTGAGGTGCGGATTTATAAAGCGTTTTCGCGGTTCGTTTCATTAAGGAAGAATGCGCACAGCAGATTTTGCACGCAGGCCATATGCTGCTTTATGCGGCGATGGGAGCTTTCGCAGCGTCCACCGTCAACTCCAACGAGCGAATGCGGGCATCAGGATCATAAGTCGATCCGCATAGGATGATTTCGTCAGCCTTTGTGCGATCGAGAAAAGCTTCGATCTGATCGCGAACCTGTTCCTGCGTGCCAACAGCGCTTGCTTGCCCGACATGGGCGAGCATGGCTTGATGCGGTGAGGGAAGCTGGCTCAGATAATCAGGAATGGGCGCTTTAAGTTTGCCAGGATTGCCTGACCTCAATGCGACGAAGCTTTGTTGCTGACTTGAGGCAAGCGTGTGCGCTTCCGCTTCAGTCTTGGCTGCAAACACATTCATCGCGACCATCACATGGGGTTTGTCGAGCGCCTGAGAGGCTTGAAAATCGCGGCGATACAATTCGAGCGCTGCGTCCAAATGATCGGGCGCGAAATGAGCAGCAAATGCGTAAGGCATGCCCAATTTCGCTGCCAATTGTGCGCCAAACAGGCTTGAGCCCAGCATCCAAAGCTGTGGTCCCGCGCCAAATCCCGGCGTTGCCTTCACCGGCAGATCAATATCGCCCGTCAGCAGAGCACGCAGTTCCACAACGTCATTGGGGAAGTATTCGGACGCTTGCGCCAAATTTTTGCGCAGTGCCTTTTGCAGTTCGGGCCCTGCGCCCGGCGCGCGGCCCAGCCCCAGATCAATGCGGCCCGGAAACAGAGCGTCCAAAGTTCCGAATTGTTCTGCAATCTGAAACGGCGTGTGATTGGGCAGCATGATCCCGCCTGATCCAATGCGGATGCGGCTGGTTGCATTGCCGATATGGGCAAGCACGACCGATGTTGCCCCGCCCGCAATGCCGTCCATTGCGTGATGTTCTGCGACCCAAAACCGTTTGCAGCCCAGATCCTCTGCCGCTTTGGCAAGCTGCGTGCTGGCAGCAAAAGCCTCTTGCACAGTGCCGCCTTCGCGCACGGGCACCAGATCTAGGACGGAGAATTCAGTCATGGATTGGGAACCTCTGATGAAGCAGGGCCGATTTGCTCAAGGTATCCTTTAGCCGTTTGCGCAGCAAGACTGTCTGGCTGGGTGTCGATTACCGATTGCCAGCTTTGCCGCGCGGCACCTTCTCTGCCTGAAAGGACTGCGATTACGCCGGCTTCAAGGCCAATCTCACTGTCGAGCGGGGCAATCCCTGCCGCGCGTTCAATTGCCAATTGCGCGCCATCAAGGCGGTCCATCCGGCGCAGCAAAGTGGCTTTCAAAAGCCATCCCTCGCTCATTTCTGGTTCGAGCCGCGTTGCATCTTCTAGAGATTGCAAGGCTTCCTCTTCGCGTTCCAGCGCCACCAAAGCGCGTGCTTTATCGGTTGCCGCAATTGCCTCTAATGTTGCTGATTTTGCAGTGCGCGCATCCTGCACCGCGTAATCCAACAGCCACACAGCGTGATCAAGCTTGCCATCAGCAATCGCTGCATTGCCTGCCATTGTCCCGAACCGCGCCCTTGCCCGCGTATCATCGGGCGGAGAGCCATTTTTCGCATCCTGAAACGCTGTCCAAGCATCCTGCCATAATCCCAGCTCGACAGAGGCGAGACCAAGGCAATGTTTGGCAATCACATAATCAGCTGAATAGCCGGGGCTGGTGATCTCGGTTAGCCGGATTTGTGCTTTGGTGTGGGCGCGCGATGGATCGGTCTCCAACTGATCAAGACAATCAGCGAGCCAAGCGCTGGTGGGATTTGCCGGATCACTATCAGCCACGCGATCAGGCCGATTGCGCAGCTGATCGTGCGGATCAATCTCGTATGGCAATGTGGGATTGGGCCCGACTTGTAGCGCTGCAGCCAAAAGAGTGGAGGTGAGAAACACGGTGTCTGATCTCGTCAATAAAAAGTGCGCACAATCGATTTAAGCTGCGCGATATCAGCATCGCGCGACAATCGGTGATCGCCATCCTTTATCAACGTCACCTGTACGTCATCCGAACGCAGAGCGCGTGCGAGTTTGAGGCTGATGTCCCACGGCACATCCGCGTCTTGCTGTCCATGCAGCAGGCGAACAGGGCAAGTGATGGGGATTTCGCTATCGAGCAGCAATTGCGCTTCGCCATCGGCGAAAAAGCCGGGATGCGTTGGCGTTGGTTCGGGGCCGTAGGGGTTGTCTTCATAGAGAATATCGCCAGCCGCCATTTGCGCCCGCTGGGCATTATCAAAGCCCCAAGCGGTAAAATCGGGTGCCGGGGCGATGCCGATCATCCCAGCCAATCGATCACCCAAAGCCATGCCGACAAGCAGCATCAGCCATCCGCCCATGGAAGAGCCGACAAGCAGCACCGACCCTTCCACATAAGCCTCAATCAATCCGAGCACTTCATCGCGCCACCGGCTCAGCGTCCCATCAGCAAAATCGCCCGAACTCATCCCGCATCCTGAATAATCCAGCAGCAAGGCAGGGCGCCCTTCGGCTTGGGCCTCTTCAAACAAAGCGGTCGCTTTGCCGCCTGCCATGTCGGACATATAGCCGGGCAGGAAGACGATAGTGGGGCCAGTGCCTTTGGTCTGGCGAAAGGCGATGCGAGGGCCGCCGGGGAATTGATGCGATTTTGTGTCGGTCATGGCCTTTTTCATGCCATCCGTGTCACATGCCCGCAATCCTCAAAGGATAGGTACCTTGCTCATGTTCAAAACAGATATCATGCCGCAGCCTGACCGGCCCGAAACCCACTCCACAACCACCATATCGCGGCGCGGCCTGTTTGGGCTTGCAGGAGCCAGCGCTGCCATGGCTGCAACGCCGCTTCATGCGCGCAGTTTTGGCAGAGGCTTTACGCACAATGTGGCAAGCGGAGAGCCGGGCGCGGACCGTGTTCTGTTATGGACGCGCTATTTGGGTGATGCGGAAACGACGCTTGAATGGCAGGTGAGTGATAGCGAGGAATTCACTCGCATAATCGCCGAGGGCGCGGCCACTGCTTCGCCTGCGCGCGATGGCTGTGTGAAAGTGTTTGCCACCGGCCTTTCGCCTGATAGCTGGTATTTCTTCCGCTTTGTCGCCCCTGACGGCACCCAATCCCCCATCGGCCGCACACGCACATTGCCACAAGGGCCGACCTCTTCATTTAAAATGGCGGTCTTTTCCTGCTCGAATTATGGGTTTGGCTGGTTCAACGCCTATGCCCATGCAGCGCAGGCGAATGATGCCGATCTGGCCGTGCATTTGGGCGATTACATTTATGAATATGGCAAAGGCACCTATCCTTCGCCAGGCCAAATAAACACCGATCGCGGGACATTGGCGCCCAATTTTGAAATCATCACACTCGCCGATTATCGCCTTCGTTATGCGACATACCGCGCCGACCCTGATCTTCAGCGCTTGCATCAAGTCCTGCCGATGATCGCGGTTTGGGATGATCACGAATCGACCAATGACAGCTGGAAAGATGGCGCGCAAAATCACCAGAGCGAGACCGAAGGCGATTGGCAGGTGCGCAAAAACATTGCCAAGCAAGTTTACCGCGAATGGATGCCTGTCTCCGATGAACCCTACGCATCCTATGATGTCGGGGATTTGGCGACATTGTTCCGCCTCGATACCCGGCTCGAAGGGCGCGAGGAGCAGTTCAATCTGGCATCAATCCTTGAAGGCAAAGACAACCCAGAATCTATGATCGCGGCGCTTAATGCGTTTCGCGATGGCGATTGGGCTGATCCGGACCGGCAATTGCTGGGCGCTATGCAGGAAGAATGGCTGGCAGACGGGCTTACATCATCCGCTTCGCGCGGAGCCACTTGGCAAGTGCTGGTCCAACAAGTGTTGATTGGCAAGCTGGCAGCGCCCAAGGGCATGGTTGACTTGATGGGTGATGATATTCCTGATTTCGCCCGCATACGCCTGACCGCTGCGACGATGGCAAGCGAGGCAGGTCTGCCGCAAAACATGGATGCTTGGGATGGTTATCCAGCCGCTCGCGAAAGGGTTTTCAAATCGGCTTTGGAAGCGGACGCAAACCTTCTGGTCCTTGCGGGCGATACGCATAACGGCTGGGGTTTTGAATTGGCGCAAGAGGGCGCAAAAGTGGGCGTGGAATTGGGCGTATGCTCGGTGAGTTCGCCCGGGCTAGAAGGCTATCTTTCCGCTATCCCATCAGACCAAATGGCCGCCGCATTGGTTGGTGAGAACACCGAGCTTGTCTGGGCCGACACATCGCAGCGCGGCTATATGATGATTGAGATGACCCCTGAGCTTGCGGTGACAGAATATCGCTTTACCAGCGGGATCAAAACGCGCTCGACTGCGCTTGCAGGGACAAAACGGATTGTAACCAAGGCCGGATCAGGGGCGCTCGAGGTGTAAGAGCGACGCTCGACTTTGCTGTAAGCTTCGATCAAAGCTGGGCGTATGACATCACCAACAGCGTCTCAGCCTCTATTCTGGCCCGCAGCGGCTTGGCTGGCAACGGCAATTGCTGGCTTTATCGCCCCTGTGACAGCGCTGCTGATTTTGGCAAACACGCCCGCATCGCCGCCTGTTGCGGTCGCCGTCAGTCCCATCTTGGCGCTAGGGATGATGGGGGCGGGAATAATCGCTGCGTCTATCATCGGAAAGTTTTGGACCGGTGTTGGTCTTGCGCTGTTGAATGCGGTGTGCCTTTTTGGCGTTTCCATTGCTGTGGGCGCACCGCTCCAAGTGGGCGCAGCATTTGCCCTTGCCGCTTTGATCGCAAGCCTCAGCTTCGCCGCGCGCGGAGCTTTGTTTGCTTTATCGGGCGCTGGCAAAGGGTGGCTGATTGCGCTTTTCGTGGTTGCGGGCGAGGCGGCGATTTTGCTCACTGCGATGGCGATGCCAGATGCGCTGCCTGGTTGGCTGCTTGCTTTGCTACCTGCGCAATGGGCCAATATGGCGCTGGCGGCGGCGCTTGATGGTGTGGGTTTGGGTAAGGCAGTTTGGGCGCTGATTGCGCTTGCAGCAACAGCGCTTGCGACCCTGCTTGTTGTGCGGCTGTGGCCCAAACGATGGACTTACAGCGTGATGTTTACGACATGGATCGCGATGTCAGCTCTGGTCTATTATCAGCCGGGTGTCATTCTGGGCTGAAGATCTTTTCAATCGGTAGCTCGAAAACGTCAGAAATGCTGAATGCGAGCGGTAGCGAAGGATCATAGCGCCCTTTTTCGATCGCATTGACGCTTTGGCGTGAGACACCGAGCCGGTCGGCCAGGTCCTGCTGCGACCAATCGCGCTCTGCCCGTAAGACTTTGAGACGGTTTTTCATGTTCGTCGCCTTACACCGCGCCCCACGCGCCATATTCTAGCCTGTTGGCAACGGCACCGATTGCAAGGCCTAAGAACCACATGACAGGCCACCAATAGGCATCGGCATGTGGAACAACACCGGCGGTTTCCAGAAATCCCCAAACCGAGGCGAGGCTCAGCGCAAATCCGGTTGCGATCAGCGATTGCCGCACCACCAACATGCGGATGAACTCGTCTTGCTCTTCGACGATCAGGCGACCAATCGACCAGAAGACGCCGATCACTGCAAAACCGGGCAAGAGGGCCAGGCCAAAGCGCAAGGCTGGACTGGGATCGTCCGTGTTCATCACCCAGACGAGCAAGCCCATCGCTACCATATAAAGCGAGGTCGCGATGGCTATGCGCTTGATGTAGCGCTTTTGCGCTTCGCCTTTGGTCACGCATTGCCCGTCACCGCTGTCGATCTGGCGCGAGGCTGACACCATCAAGGGAACGATGAGCGAGCCTGCGACGACATAGAGGATAGCGGCTACAGTTTCCTCGACCGCGTCGGTTATGTGCAGGAATGCAATTGCGGCAAAGGCAATCAGCATCAGCACACCCCAAAAGGCTGGCCCGCGGCCAAGCACGCCTGCTTTGCGAGTGATGTCGTGGGTCATGTGCGCTTACCCTTCCGGCACCTTTGAGCAAGTCCGGGTAGGATCAGCACTGCGGCTGCCAGAGCAGGAAGGCCGATTGTCAAAAACTTGGCGACCGGTTCAGGCAAGAGGCCAGTAGCTCCCAAAAGCGCGATCAAGATGACCGCAAGTGCCCACAGGATGGCTTTAAGAATCATTGGCATTGGTAAAGCTCCCTTTCAAATATGGAAAGGACACTTGTCATTGATTCGCGAAGATGTCAAGCACACTTTCCATGCCAAACACCACCTACCCCTCCATCTCCTGGATGTACTTGCACAACTAAAGGGTGACTTTTTAACCCGCGCGCCCTATTTGCATCCTCATGGCGCAAACGCTCACAACGACCACCACCACTACGACCTCGGATGTTCCGGGGCGGGTGCTTGTGCGTTAAACGCCGATCACGCCGCCCGGTTTGGGGCGGCGCGGTGTCCTCCTCAAATCGGTTAAACACACAAACACCGCTCTTCCGGTGCGCGCTGTCATGCCCTAAGGCGCGCATCAAACGAGACGAGATATACGATGACTGAACTGCTTGAAATCAGCCTTCCCGATGGATCGGTGCGCGAAATGGCGCCGGGTGCCACGCCCTATGATGTGGCAGCAGAGATTGGCCCTGGCCTTGCCAAAGCGGCATTGGCTGCGCGGGTAAACGGCGAAGTGCGCGATATTGGCCGCCCGTTCGATGGCGATGCAGAGCTGGCGCTGATCACCGCAAAGGATGAAGCAGACGCGTTGGAACTGGTGCGCCATGATTATGCGCATATTCTCGCCGAGGCGGTGCAGGCGCTTTATCCCGGTACGCAAATTACCTTTGGCCCCGCGACTGAAGACGGGTTTTATTATGACGTGATGGCTCCTGCCGATCGCGAACCGTTCAGCAGCGAAGATCTGCCCGCCATCGAAGAGAAAATGCGCGAGATTATCAAGGCGGATAAGCCTTTGCGCCGTGAGGTTTGGAGCCGTCAGCAGCTAATCGAGAAATGGGAAGCGGAAGGTGAGGCGTTTAAGGCGGAATGGGCGCAAGGCCTGCCTGAAGGCGAAGAGCTAACGGTTTATTGGTCTGGCGATGACTGGCTCGATATGTGCCGCGGGCCGCATCTTGCCTCCACTGGCAAACTAGATCCGCAAGCGTTCAAGCTGATGCGCGTTGCCGGAGCCTATTGGCGCGGTGACCAAAACAACGCGCAGCTGACGCGGATTTACGGCACGGGCTGGCTCAACAAAAAACAACTCAAAACGCATCTTCACAACCTCGAAGAAGCGGCCAAGCGCGATCACCGCAAGCTGGGCAAGGAAATGGACCTGTTCCACTTGCAAGAGCAAGCGCATGGCAGCGTGTTCTGGCACCCCAAAGGCTATCGCATCTGGCGCGAGCTTGAGGCGTATATGCGCCGCAAAATGGACGGGGCCGGCTATCGTGAGATCAAAACGCCGCAGCTGATGGATGTGAAACAGTGGGAGCAGTCCGGTCACTGGGGCAAATATGCAGAAAACATGTTTGCCGTCCCCGATATCGTGCCTGATGTGGAGGCTGAGGAAGGCGCAGCATCGCCCAAAGTCGCCGATGATGCCGATTGGATGGCGATTAAACCGATGAATTGCCCGGCCCACGTATTGGTCTTTAAGCAAGGCATCACATCCTATCGCGACCTTCCCATCCGCCTTGGAGAGATGGGATGCTGTCACCGCAATGAACCTCACGGCGCTTTGCATGGCCTGATGCGCGTGCGCCAGTTCACACAGGATGATGCGCATGTCTTCTGCACCGAAGAGCAAGTCGTTGAAGAGGTTCGAGCCTTCTGCCAATTGGCTGACAGCGTCTATAAGGATTTCGGTTTCACCTATCAGGTCAAGCTCGCACTGCGGCCCGAAAAACGGTTTGGATCAGAGGCGGACTGGGACAAAGCCGAACAGGAATTGCGCGACGCTGTTGCCGAAGCGGGCATGGCGAACGAAGAGTATGGCTGGGAAGAGCTTCCCGGTGAGGGGGCATTCTATGCGCCCAAGCTAGAATGGCACCTTACTGATGCCATCGGGCGGACATGGCAGGTTGGCACAATCCAGGGCGACCGTGTTTTGCCTGACCGGCTCGATGCGACCTATGTGGGCGAAGATGGCGGGCGGCATCGCCCCGTCATGCTCCACCGCGCGATCTTCGGCTCGTATGAACGCTTTATCGGCATTTTGATCGAACACTTTGCAGGCCGCTTGCCGGTTTGGCTTGCGCCCGTTCAAGCCGTAGTCGCGCCGATTGTGTCTGACATTGACGGTTATGCCAGTTCTGTGCTGGCCAAGCTTGAGGCGGCAGGCCTCCGAGCCGAAAGCGATCTTCGCAACGAAAAGATCAACTACAAAATCCGCGAACACTCGCTCGCGAAAGTCCCGCATATCCTTGTCGTGGGCAAACGCGAGGAAGAAGAAGGCACTGTCGCAATCCGGACTTTGGGCGAGAAAAAGCAGCGCGTCATGCCTTTGGATGAGGCTATTGCGATGCTTGAAGATGCTGCGACGCCACCTGATTTGCGCGGGTGATTAAGCGACCCAGCGCGCGGCCAAAACAGGGCCGCCGCTGGGTTCACGCAGCACCAGCGCATACCGATCCGCGCCTTTGATGCGCATTTGCGAGGCTCGCAAAGCAAGGCTGTCTGTGCCGCCGGTCCATGATCCTATTTTCTGTTCGTCTATTAGCACATTGGTGTAGGTCACGGTGCGTCCGCCATTCTCGCCTCGGCCAATCGCGACATCAGCTTGGCTTGCCACACCGATGAGCATGAGTTCTGCCGGTCTGCTTGTCTGTCCGCTAAGCCCGATAGCAAAGTCGTCGCCAGCCGCTTTAAGTCGGATAACGGCCCGGTTTTTGGATGCAGCGCGCTTGGCATAATTGTGGATCGCAGCTTCTTTTGACCCAACCTCGCCCAATTGCCCCGCCATCACGCTTTGCGGGGTGTAGACGCCATTATAACCGGCAAGCCCGCGGCGCGCATAATCGCGCTGAAGAGCGGTGTTAGAAGGTTTTGCAAACGTATCCTTCCAGCCCAGTCTGTCCCAATAATCGACCGGGCGAGAGATCACGACAAGCGAAGGATCGCGCGAAAGTTTGGCTGCGAGGCGATCAGCAGGAGGACAAGATGAACACCCTTGGCTGGTGAACAGCTCAATGAGCACAGGCTCCGATGAAAGAGAGGTGGCAGGCCCCTCAAATTGCTCAAGCCCGACCCGCGCTTTGCTGGAATTGGGCACAAGCAATTGCCCTGCGAAAATGACAGTAAACACAGCCAAAATGGCAATCGTTGCGCGCTTCATCCTGATCCTCGCATAGTCTACAGACGCAATTCGCCTGCTGACAAAGGATACGGTGAAAAAGTGGGATCGGTTACGCTTGCAGTTCAGCGCATTTAAATCGGCAATACAGGCCCTGCCAGAATAAGCGCCAGACCGCAGCTTATAACAATCGCGCTGCTCGCCCAATCCATTGGATTGGCGGTTAGTGTGGCGACAGTGGCTCTTGAACGGGAAATGACTTTGTTCATTACCGTTTGAGAATGCCGCTCAATTCCTAACGAACCGTTAACTTTGGGGTCAAGCCGGCATTTGCTGGCTGGCGCAATGAAAGCCGCCTCCGCCTGCCAGAACGGCATCGGCGGGCAAGCCTATGCAATCGCGATCCGGGAAAAGCTGGGCGACGGCTTCAACCCCTGCCTTATCATACGGGGAACCGAAGGTGGGGACAACAACCAGATGAGTGGTGATGGCGAAATTGACGTAGCTAGCAGGTTCGATCGTGCCATCGCGCATGATCAGGCCGGGGGAGGGGATACGGATCACCTCCACGCCCCCGGCCAAAGCGCGCGCCGTCGCCTCTTCGTAAATGGCAGTATTGGGATCATCCTTGCCGGTCGCTTCAGGCACCACGAGACGATTCGCCCCCACAAAGCGCGCAAGGTTATCGACATGCCCATCGGTGTGATCGTTTATGAGCCGCGAGCGATGATCCGATGCGAGCGAT
>JBCAZT010000051.1:0-18409 GCA_038532855.1 Pseudomonadota bacterium | reverse complement strand
TGTCGCTCGACGGATTGATTGCTAGCCACAGACCAGCCCCGCACAGCCCGCATCCGAGAAAAAGAAGAACGAAAGCACTCATGGTTCGCGGTTTAAGAGGACCGAGGCGTTCCATGACCGCCGGGCCAAACGCGAAAAGCGCCATGGTGTTAAATGCGATGTGTGCAATGCCTCCATGTGCGAACATGTGAAGAAGGATCAGTTCGTAGGCGCCGTTCGCAAGGCGTGGTCCGGAAACGGCCCAGTCATTCATTCCGCCTCTTGTGAATAGCATGGCTGCAAAAGCGACGGCCATCGGTACTGCTAAAAAAAGAGGCGGAACGAGACGGCGACGACGCGTAGCCTCGTCAACATAGGTCGGCTTCGGAATAAGCCTTTCGACTTCTTCTTCTTCCTCAAAGTCGGGTTTTGTGTAGCTCACTCAGATGTTGCCTCCGGCCCTGCAAACCCGGGATTGGCCGCGCTTGAATTGATCTGCGGAGAAGGATTGTCGTTCCACCAGGCGACATCGGTCCATGGCCGAATGTCCACCTCATGCGTCCAGCAATTGCGCGGCTGCTGTGCCAAGTGCCAATAGGTTTCGGCGATATTGGCAGGATCAATCACGCCTTCTTCGCCTTTCATGGCTTTGAACGGCTCAAACTTATCGCCAAGTAATTTCCCTAAAGTGTCCGGCGCATCGACCGCGCCGTCGACCACGATATGCGCGACATGCACCCCTTGCGGGCCGAATTCTGCATTCAAAGTCTGACACAGCATTCGCCGCCCGCCCATGGCCGCTGCATGGCTGTGTTGGCCTGCATTGCCTCTGACGGCTGAAGTGGCTGATGTGACCAGCAAGGTGCCGTGCCGTCCTGTCTTGGCGCGCTCCACCATAAGCGGGAACATCGCATGGGCGAGGCGGAACACGCCGTAGCACCCCAGCTTCCAGCCAAGCTCAAAAGTGCGATGCGGGGTATCGTGCAGTTTGCGGTTCCCGATCTGCGCGCCCAGATTATAGAGCGCTGTATCGATCGGTCCGATGTCCTTTTCAACGCGCTCGACCAGCTCTTCGATGGAGCCATCTTCGGCAGCATTCAGCAAAGTGCCCGTTGCTGTGCCGCCCGCGTTTTCAATCTGGTTGATGAGCCGGCCAAGACTGTCCTCATCAGAGCGCCGCGCCAGAACGGCGTGATACCCGCCAGCGGCAAAACGCATGGCTGTGTTGCCGCCAATGCCAGCGCCAGCGCCGATTACCAAGCATACCGGTTTGCGCGTGTCGCTCATCTTTCTCTCCCCCTTTATTCGCCGTATTCGATCTGCACCTTCGCTGCGGCTGCATTGGCGCGCGCGCGGGCATCGTCGGTGTCTGCCCCATTGGCCAGCGCCACGCCCATTCTGCGATAGGGGCGGGTCACAGGCTTTCCAAATATGCGGATATCCGCGCCATTTGCCATTGCCTCTGCGAGGCCCGAATAGCTCACCTTGTCACTCTCGCGGTCTGCAAGGATGACGGATGAAGCGGAAGCGCGCGCGCGGACTTCTGGTGGGATTGGCAGGCCCATTACCGCGCGGGCGTGAAGATCGAATTCAGACAGGTTCTGACTGATCGATGTGACCATGCCGGTGTCATGCGGGCGAGGGGAGAGTTCTGAGAATATGACCTCTTCTCCTTTCACGAAAAATTCGACACCGAACAATCCGTAACCGCCCAGATTATCAACGACTTTGCGCGCCATATCCTGCGCTGTGCTGATGGCATGATCTGACATCGCTGTAGGCTGCCAGCTTTCGCGGTAATCGCCGCGTTCTTGGCGGTGACCAATGGGCGGGCAGAATGTCACCGCATCGCCATTCGGCCCGCGGTGCCGCACAGTCAGCAGAGTGATCTCGTAGTCAAAGTCGATGAACCCTTCGACGATAACCCGCTTGCGATCCCCGCGCATATTGTCGACCGCGTAATTCCACGCCGCTTCCAATTCGCCCGCCTCGCGCACAGTGCTTTGCCCCTTTCCTGATGAGGACATAACCGGCTTTATGACGCAAGGGAGCCCGGTGAAGTCTGCGCCCGCCATCACTTCATCTAAGCTTTCGGCATAGCGATAGCGAGAGGTTGTGACCCCCAGCTCGCCTGCTGCAAGATCACGGATCGCATCGCGGTTCATCGTCATCTGCGTTGCGCGCGCAGAGGGTACAACCACGCGTCCTTCGGCTTCGATTTCGGCCAGCACTTCGGTGCGGATCGCTTCGACTTCGGGCACGATGTAGTCAGGCATTTGCTGATGGATAACCGAGCGCAAAGCCTCGCCATCGAGCATTGAGAACACCTCTGCCTCGTCAGCAACTTGCATCGCAGGCGCCCCCGCATAGGCATCGCAAGCGATCACATAAGCACCCAAACGCTTTGCTGAGATAACAAATTCGCGGCCCAATTCGCCTGAACCCAAAAGCAGGATTTTCGCGGTGTGCGGCATTGCTTTATACGTGCTCCAAGGCCTGCTCGAAATCGGCAATCAGATCATCGGCATCTTCAATCCCGATGCTGATGCGCACAAGGCTATCGGTAATGCCAAGCGCGGCTTTGCGTTCATCGGGCACGGATAAGTGCGTCATGGAAGCCGGGTGGCTTGCCAATGTCTCTGTCCCGCCAAGGCTGACGGCCAATTTTGCGATGGTCAGATTGTCGAGGAAGCGGAAGCATTCGGCCTCTCCGCCTTTCAAGAATACGCTGAAAGTGGAGCCTGCGCCTTTGCAATGGCGATCATAGATATCTTGTTGGCTGGCATCTTCAATGTCACCGAGATATCCAAGGCCGGTCACTTTGGGATGGCTTTTCAAAAAGGCGCAAACCTTGGACGCATTTTCGCCAGCGCGCTGCATTCTCAGTTCCACTGTCTCCAGTGACCGCAGCAGCATCCATGCAGTGTTGGGATCAACAATCCCGCCCATTGTATTCCTGAGCGCGCGCACCGGGTCCATCCATTTCTTCGCACCTGCAATGCTGCCGGCCACAAGGTCTGAATGACCGCCAACATATTTGGTCAGCGAATAGGCGACGATATCGGCGCCATGGTCCAAGGGCCGTTGCCAAAGCGGGCCAAGGAACGTGTTGTCAATCGCGATCGGGCAATCCCATTTGAGATTTGCATCGCGCGCAGCCTTTACCGCTTCGATATCGACCAAGGCGTTGGTGGGATTGGCTGGGCTCTCAAGATAGATCATCGCAACCTTACCGCCATTTGCGCCAGCCTGTTTCTTGGCGCGCTTTAACACCTCATCCAGCTCCTCGCGGTTCGCACCAGCGGGGAAATCGACGTACGTCACGCCGAATTTGGACAGCACTTTGGCGACGAAACCTTCAGAAGCTGCATAAAGCGGGCCGGAATGCACAATCACATCGCCTTGGCTGACATACGCCATCATCAGCACGCAAATGGCGGTCATGCCGCTTGAAAAAGTCAGCGCGTCTTCGGCCCCATCCCAGATCGCCAATCGATCTTCCAGGATTTCCTGATTGGGCCCGTTAAAGCGGGAATAAACAAGCCCTTCCGCACCGCCCTCGCGCTTGCCCGTGATCCCCTCAAAATGGCGTTTGCCATCGGCAGCGCTGGGAAATGCAAACGTGGATGTGAGGAAAATCGGCGCTTTTAAAGAGCCTTCGGAAAGAACAGGATCAAAACCGTGACCCATCATCATAGTCGATGGCTTTAGGGGTCGTCCTGCAATGTGCGTTTTTTCAGGTTTTGGTTTGCGGCGCGGTGTGGGGTTGCCGGGGGCAGCGTTTTGATCAACAGGTGTGTCGGTTGGTGGTGTGTCGGGCATGTGGCCGATATCCTTCCTTAAGAAAACGCTCCCAGGAAGGCAGGAGCTTGTCTCACAAAGCCGATATCAAGGCGCCCGTTTCTAACCTCCGCAGAAACGCATCTCCCCCTATGGCCCTACATGCTTGGAATACTGCGAGACAGTTTCGTCTGCAACCGGTTTGGACGCGAATTCACAATGTTGGAGGCGCACTTAAGGAAATGGCAGGTTTGGTCCTTGCGATTATCACGATACATATCTTCGAGTATTCAATTGTTGGGGGGAAGAAGCGATGAATGATCCGTTTCAAATGCAGCGCGAGCTAAGATATGGCGCGCCGCCTTGCGATCAGATTTTAACCGGGCGGCATTTTACGATTGGGTATTCGTGGTATTTTAGGCAGGCGAAATGGACGCTTGAAATCATCAACCGCGAACGGGAATTGGTGAATGACCTTGAAGGTGTTGAGCGGGCCGATAATTTCCGCGCCGACACGCGCATTCCCAAGCGGTTTCGAGCTGGCTTGAAGGCCTATGTTGGCAGCGGCTTTGATCGCGGGCATTTGGTCGCCAGCGCCAATCAGGATTTGCAGGATATCCAGAATTCAGAGACGTTTCTGCTTTCCAATATGTCCCCCCAAAAGCCGATGTTTAACCGCGGCATCTGGAAAAAGCTGGAAGAGGAAATCCGCGATCTTGATAGTCGGTCCAGCACCGCTGAAACCTATGTGCTGACATGCCCTGTTTTCTATTTTGGCGAGAAAGTGGAACGGATCGGCAAAGAACAAGAGGATTTCGGCATCAGCCTGCCAGTGCCCCATGCCTTCATCAAAAGCGTTCTGGTCGAAAACAAACGCGGGCGTTTCCGGCTTTGGACTTTTGAAATTCCGAACAAGAAACAGACCGCTCCGCTCGAAGATTTCCTAGTCACGACTTATGATGCGGAGCAGATTGTGGGGGGCCGTTTTTGGGATCGGATTTCAGGCGAAGATCTGCACACGTACAAGCGCAAACCGGGCAAGATGTGGTGACAGCTTTGCGGGCCTAGGTCTGCTGCGCCTCGCGCCAATTGCGTTTGATTTTCTTGGCAAGGCTCCATTTGTGCACTTCGGTGGGGCCATCATAAATGCGGAAAGCGCGCACTTCGCGAAACAGCTGTTCAACAATGGTATCGCCTGTCACGCCAGTGCCGCCCATCGCCTGAACGCAGCGGTCGGATATCTGGAACAGCGTCTCTGCCACAAATGTCTTCGCCATTGAGCTTTCAGTGGTGCCTAGGTCGCCTGTGTCGAGCACTTTGGCGCACCAATCGATCATCAATCCGCAGGCCTGCAAATCGATCATGTTCTGCGCGAGCATGAAGCCTACGCCTTCGTGATCGATCAATTGCTTGCCAAAGGCTGTGCGTTTGCAGGCGTAGTCGGTGGCGATTTCCTGCGCGCGATCAGCAAGGCCCAGCCAGCGCATGCAATGGGTAAGGCGGGCAGGGGCAAGCCTGATTTGCGCATATTTGAACCCTTCGCCAGCATCGCCCAGCATTTGATCGGCGGGCACGCGCAAATTGTCGATTGTTATGACAGCGTGCCCACCGGGCATCGAGCTGTCGATGGTGTCGAGTACGCGTTCTGTCTGGATCGCGGGGTCCGGTAAATCGACAAGGAACAGGCACGCGCCGCCCTCGCTATCAGGCTCCACCGATTTCGCCATCACAATGCCGACTTGTGCGCCTTCAGCGCCAGTGATGAAGGCTTTGCGCCCTTTGATTACCCAGTGATTGCCATCTCGCTGGCAGGTTGTTTGCATCAGAGAAGGGTCTGAACCAGCGCCGCCATCTTCGGCAGGTTCGGTCATAAAGAAAGCAGAGCGCCCTTTTCCTTCGACGAGAGGGGACAAAAACCGTTCTTTGATCTGCGGGCTGCCGACTTTGCCCAGCAGGTACATATTGCCCTCATCCGGCGCCATCACATGAAGCGCGATGGGGCCAAGCGGGGAAAGCCCGCTTTTGCGTACGATCAGCGCGGTTTCCAAATGGCTAAAATGCGACCCGTCCGCTTTGATATGCGGTGTCAGCAATCCCTCGGCTCGCGCCAACTCGCGCAATTCGCTGGCAAGTTCATCAGAAGGGCCATGGCTGTCGCGGCGTGCATCGGATTCAAACGGGATGATTTTCTCGCGCACAAACTGTTCAACGCGCTCAGCAATCGCAATCGCTTCATCGGATAATGCAGACATGGGATATTGGCTCTCTATCTCGGGTTTCGAGACGCGGGATAGAGGGTTTGCAGCGATGGAGCGAGCCTCACAATTGATATGAAAGCGAGCAGTTATTCAGCTGATTGTGGCAATCGCCCAAACCACGCCAACGATTAAGAATATCCCGACTAGATCAAGCACTAACCCCGCGCTCATCAATCGCCGGATGGTGAGGCGCCCTGTTGCCCAGGCAATCGCATTGGGTCCGGTTCCAGCCGGCAAGATAAAGCCCCAGCTTGCAGCAAGCGCTGCTGGCATGGCGACAAGGATCGCATTTTCGCCAAGGCCCAATCCCGCAGCCAGACTGGCAACAACAGGGATAATGGCGCTGGCAGTGGCAACATTGCTGGCAAATTCGGTCACCAAAACGACCATAGCGACAATAGCCAGCGTCATCAGGATCAGCGGCACGGCTTCCAAAAGCAGCAAAGCATCACCCAGCCATTGCGCAAGGCCTGATGCTTGCATCCCCGCTGCCAATGCCAATCCGCCGCCAAACATCAGGATAACGCCCCAGGGCGCGCGGTCTGCTTCTTTCCAATCGAGCAGGCGGCGACCGTCCCCGTCGGGAAAGGCGAACAGTGCAAGGCTGGCAACAACCGCAATTGTGCCATCGGTCCAGCTGCCTTCGGGCAGGTAAGGCGTGATCCAGCGGCGGCTCATCCAAAGCGCAAATGTGATGGCGATGATCATGGCGACCCGCTTTTGCGGAGTGGACCATGGCGCCTCATCCTCAATAGCCGCGCGCGCTGCTGCAACATCGAAAGGGGTGGCTGCGACTTTTTGAACCTTTGAGATGATAAAGGCAGCCAAGGGTACACCCAGCAAGACGATCGGCAATCCAAACGCCATCCACGTTGCAAAGCTAATCTCCAACCCGATCATATCGTCGAGCAATTGCACCGCGATGCCATTGGTGGGCGAACCAACAATAGTGCCAAGCCCGCCAATGCTGGCCGCAAAAGCGATGCCCATTGGCAGGGCGCCTGACAAGCCTTCGGTTTCAAGATCAGGCGTTCCCAGTGTGCCCTTAACCGCGCCTCCCGATAAGACAGCAAGCGCCATAGGCATCATAATCAGCGTGGTCGAAGTGTTGGATATCAGCATCGACAAAACGGCTGCTGAAATCATAAAAGCAAGCAGCAATCGCGCTTGCCCGCCTGATGATCCGATCGCTTTAAGGATGGCGAGGCTAAGCCTTCGATGCAGCCCCGTGCGCTCAATAGCGAGCGCGATAAACGCCCCGCCTAACAGCAGGAAAAGGATAGGCGCATAGTACGCGCTCGCTGTCTCTTTGGCGTTCATCACGCCCGCCAGGGGGAGAAGAGCGAACGGCAAAAGCGCGGTTGCCGCCAAAGGCACGGCCTCGCTCATCCACCATACCGCCATCCACAGCACAAGACCCGCAACCAACCAAGCCTCCACAGCCATACTGGCAGGCGGCGCGGTAAACGCGGTGAGCGCGAACAGGATAGGGCCCAGAAACAGGCCCACACGGCTGGCGGTCATTGAAAATCCTCTCCCATCAGGGGCACTGTGGCAGCTTGTGCCCTAGTGGTTCAAGACAATTGGACCACACAGCCTGTGGAAGGGATTGCGTAGGAGGCGCTGACTTTGGAAGAAACAAACAGCGGACTGCAATTCTGCATGATTGCAAGGTCCCCGCTTTACGCCTCCTTATTCAATCTCACCTTTATCCTCTGGGTCGCCGGGCAGATTTATATTGCTGAAAGTCACTGTGCCGGTGCGTCCTTCGCGAAGTATCTTGAGGAATTTACGCTCTCGTTGGGCAAGTAGGCGAGCCATGCTTTGCGGGATACGCGTGCTTTGGAAACCTTGGCCAACCGTTTCAACAGGAACGAGGCTGGGTTCCCGAATACCGCCTGCTAGATCGGCGATATCGTATTCGCTAATGCTGGCTCGGATTGTCGTAGTATTCGCCAAGATATCCTTCACTTCCGGATTGGCATACTGCGTCATGTGCGCGCGGACGTCTTTTTCGAAATCAGGGAAGAAAAAGGGAGCTGCTTCTTCATAGAGTTTGGAGACTTCAAGGCGCTTGCCGCTTTTTTCCGTGCCACGAAGCGAGTTTACAAAATCGCGCGCGCCGCGTTCCAATAGGCGGCCCATATTTTCTGCACTAAAGGCTTCTTTCTGGATCGATGGCCCGCCAATATCGCCGCGCCAAAAACCGTATATGACCAGCGGGTCTTTCCAGTTTTGGAAGACGATCTTTTCGCGGATATCGCGCGGAGAGAGTTTTACGCCCTCAACCGTGATGAATTTGGCATCATCAAGAGGAACACCGTCAATTTTAAGGTCACGCGGCTGGCGCACCGGCCAGTTTTGCGAAATCTGCTCAACCAAAGCGACATTGTGGAGATTGATCCAGTACGCCAATTGCTCATTGCGGGAGAGCGACTGAATGTCGACTTTGCTCGCGGTCTCTTCAAGATCGCGGCGATACTCTGAAAAGCTCTCTTTAACCGGAGCATCAAAAAAGCTGAACATAACCCGCGTGCCTTCAAGCCGATAGCGCGAGACGTGGCCATATTGGCGGCGCGTGCCAAAGCTTGGGTCCGGGCGACCTGCCCCTTGGCGCAGTGAGGGGCCCATGGAGATGACCAGATTCTGCATCGCTTCGGTCCAAATCGAATAATCGATTTTGTCGTTATTGGGCGTGTCACCGGGGACAAAAGTCGCAAATTGCGGCTCGACTTCGGCGCGCGCATGGGCGGGCTGGACGGCAAGTGCAGCTGTCGCCAATGCAATCAGGGACACTGCAAGGCCGGGCTTTGGGAGAGGCAGAAACGCGGGCATTCTGGTGATCCTTCCTAACTGAGTTCCGACCCTTCTTTTGGGGTCACTTAATCTATGGCTGGATGCCAAAGCATCCGTGTGAAATGCGACCCCATCTCAAATTGCGGAGCGCGCCGTCAAAGGGGGGACAAGACGGCGCGCGAAGCCGCGATAGAACCTTAAATTCCTCCGCGAACCTCCAGATGGTGTTACATCATTTCATTGAACGCACGATGACGGTAATCGGTTTCGGTGTGTTATTGGTCGAATACAGTCTTGCCCTACATCAACCAATAAAAAAGCGGACATCCAAAAAGGTGCCCGCCTTTTTAGACCTATAACTGATCGCTTTATTTCGGTGCCAGCACCATAAGCATTTGCCGGCCTTCAAGGCGCGGGAACGCTTCTACCTTGGCGGTTTCTTCGACGTCTTCCTGCACGCGTTTCAGCAAATCCATGCCCAAATGCTGGTGCGCCATTTCACGGCCGCGGAAACGCAGAGTGATTTTTACTTTATCGCCATTGTCGATGAACTTGTTCACATTGCGCATCTTCACGTCATAATCATGCGTGTCGATATTGGGGCGCATTTTAACTTCTTTGATGTCCTGCGTTTTCTGCGTCTTACGCGCAGCATTGGCCTTTTTCTGGGCCTCATAGCGATATTTGCCAACATCGAGGAATTTGCACACTGGCGGGTCCGCATTGGGCGAAACCTCAACAAGGTTCAGGCCCTTATCATTGGCCTGCTCCATCGCTTCATTGGTGTACATAAGGCCCAGATTTTCGCCTTCATCATCGATGACGCGCACTTTGGGCACTTGAATAAACTGATCATAACGAGGGCCGCTTTTCGTAGGCGGGGCCATCTGACGCCGAGGTGGACGGGCTATGTGTGTTCTCCTGTTGTAGCCTGTGTCGAGACTCGTGATGTAGGGATTTTTCGCTCGAAACGCTAGGTGGAGTCTTACGCCGCCTCTCGATAAAGCGGGAATGTGACCAATTTGCCCTTTGCGGGGAGGACTGCATCGATTGTGCTTGCAGGGCTTAGAGCTTTCAATATCTCTGGGGCGCCCGCGTCCATTCCGCCTGTGTAGGCTCCGAAAGCGGGGGCGATCATTCGGTCTGATGCCGTTTTTGAGCGGCTGATAACGCCGCAAGGCCGTGCGATATGGCGGTTTCTCACACGCACGCGCATTTTGGGGTGGTAGTGGCCCGAAAGCTCCGCGCGTGTTTCGCCCGGCTTTGCTTCGTGGCGCAGGATTATGCCTCCCAGTTCCATCTCATCGGCAATCTCAGCGCCAAAGGTGCGCGGCATCTGCTCATCGTGATTGCCGGTGATCCACACCCAATCGAGCGCGCGCGTAAGGCTTTCGAGCATTCCGGCGGCATAGGGATCAAGCCGGTGTGTGCCCTCATCATCGTGGAAGTTATCGCCCAGAGTAATCACCCGCCGCGCAGCCATCGCCTTCACTGCGTCGGCAATCCGCTCCAATGTTTCGCGGCTGTCATAGGGGGGAAGCATCTGGCCCGTTTGCGCATACCAGCTGCCTTTCTCCAAATGCAGATCAGCGACCAGCAAAGCGCGTTCGGTGGGCCAATAGATCGCGTTCGACTTTAAAAGGACCATTTCATGGCCTGCAAACTCCATAGGAGCGCCTTTGTCAGATGCGAACGAAACAAGAACCATTCACTCCAAATGCCTTGGCTTGCGCAGCTTTGCAAGAGAGTCATGTCTGCAAATCTTGGTTGACTTGATCTGTGTCAAAGCGGATGGACAGTCTTGGCTGTTACGGGATTGACAGTTGAACGGAACGGGACGGGAATTTCTATGAGCGATTGGGCAGCACACACGGCCAAAGCACGCGGCTGGTTTGAAACTTTGCGCGACCAGATTTGCGCTGAGTTTGAGAGCATTGAACGTGAGGCGGGATCAGATGCGAGCTTTCAATACACCCCATGGGACCGCGAAGAAGAGGGCAATGATGATCCCGGCGGCGGCGTTCAGGGATTGATGAAAGGCAAAGTGTTTGAGAAAGTCGGCGTGAATGTCTCCACCGTGCGCGGGTCTTTCTCCGAACAATTCGCCGCCCAAGTGAACGGTGCGAGTGTAGAGCACCCTGAATTCACCGCGACCGGCATCAGCCTTGTTGCGCATATGACCAATCCGCATGTGCCCGCTGTCCATATGAACACGCGCTTTTTGACCACGCAGGCGGCATGGTTTGGGGGCGGAGCGGATTTGAACCCGCCTATCCCTTATGAAGAGGACACAGCAGAATTTCACGCTCGGATGAAAGCGGCCTGTGATGCGCATGGTGACGATTTTTATGAGCGGTACAAGAAATGGGCGGATGATTATTTCTATATCCCCCACCGCGAGGTCCATCGCGGGGTGGGGGGCATTTTCTACGATCACCGCGAATGCACCGATGAGGCGACATTCGATGCCAATTTTGCCTTTACTCAAGATGTCGGCAAAGCCTTTCTCGACATCTTCCCGGCGCTGGTGCGCAAGCGGATGGGAAGCGCGTTCACACCCGAAGACGAAACCCAGCAGCTCGAATATCGCGGGCGCTATGCTGAGTTTAATCTGGTCTATGACCGGGGCACGATCTTTGGCCTGAAAACAGGTGGCAATATCGATGCAATCCTGATGAGCTTGCCGCCAAGGGCTGAGTGGAATTAACGCCTAAAGCGGTTCGATCCGCTGGCGAAACCAATCGGCAAGCTCGTCTTCGGCGAGATCGCCTGCGGCGAGGTCGAGCACAGTCTTAATTGCTTCTGCTGGCTCAAATGCGATCTCAATCCCATTTGCCAACAGAAACAAACGCGCGAAGATCCAAGCTGTTCGTTTGTTGCCATCAGCAAAAGGATGATTGCGCGCAAGGCCAAACGCATAGGCGGCAGCCAATCGCGCCAAGTCATCTTCGCCGTAGTTCCATTGATTGATTGGCCTCGCCAAGGCCGACTCCAAGGCGCCGGCGTCTCGGATTCCTTCGCCCCCGCCGTGTTCGGCGAGTTGCCGATCATGTACGGCATATGCAATGCGGCTATCGAGCCACACGGGTTCATTTCGGTCAGTTGACACAGTATGCTCGCCTACTTTGCCAGCACTTTGAGGATATCACGATCCTCACGCATGATCCCCTCAGCCATATTCATGAGGTCTTCGAATTCAGGGTTAGATGCCGTCAAGCGCATCCCATCGACTGCCTCAGAAAGATAAAGATCGTCCCCGATTTCGACGCGGAGTCGAGCAAGCAATTCCTTTGGCAGGACAATGCCTGCGGAATTGCCGATCTTGGTGATTTTAAGGCTGCGGACGTTGGAAGGTTGCTTGTTCATACGCTTGTTATAACATTTGCCCGCGCTAGCGGCAACTCAGCGCTTGCCCTTAGGCTGACTGCACCGCATATTCACATTAATGCTGCGCCAATATGAACTTGTAGAACGGGTCAAAGAATATGACCCCGCCGCGGATGAGGGGATGCTCAACCGCGCCTATGTCTACACGGTGCAGAAACATGGCAGCCAGAAACGCGCGAGCGGCGATCCCTATTTCTCGCACCCTGTCGAAGTCGCGGGGTTGATGACGGATCTGCAGCTTGATCAAGAAACGATCATCACCGCGCTGCTGCATGACACGGTCGAAGACACGCTGGCGACGATAGAGGATATCGAGGCGCATTTCGGGCCGGAAGTCGCGCGCCTTGTTGATGGCGTGACCAAGCTTTCCAAAATCGAAGCCATGCCCGAAAATGAGCGGGCGGCGGAAAATTTGCGCAAATTCCTGCTCGCTATGTCGGAAGATATCCGCGTCCTACTGGTGAAGTTGGCGGATCGGCTGCACAATATGCGCACGCTGCATTTCATCAAAAAGCCAGAAAAGCGCCAGCGTATTGCGCGTGAAACCATGGATATCTACGCGCCTCTGGCCGAGCGTGTTGGCATGTATGAATATATGCGCGAGATGCAGGCGCTTTCGTTTCGCGAGCTTGAGCCTGAAGCTTATGCGACCATCACCGATAGGCTCGAAAAACTGCGCAGCAAAGATGGCGGGCAGGTTGATGCTATTGCGCTCAAAATCAAACAGGCTCTGGCAGAAGCAGGCCTAAAGGTCGAAGTTACGGGGCGCGAAAAACACCCCTTTTCAATCTGGCAAAAAATGTCGGAACGCCATGTCAGTTTTGAGCAAGTAACTGATATCATGGCGTTTCGTGTCATCACCGATGATGAAGCCGACTGCTATCGCGCGATGGGTGTTTTGCACACAACCTGGCAGTTTTTGCCGGGCAAATTCAAAGACTACATCTCAACACCCAAAACAAACGGATATCGATCGCTCCACACCAGTTTGATGTACGAAAACTCGATGCGCGTCGAAGTGCAAATCCGCACGCAAGAAATGCATCGCCGTAACGAATTTGGGTTGGCCGCGCATTGGGCTTACAAGCAAGATGATAGTCCTGATGGTGCCGTGGGTTGGCTGCGCGACTTGATCGAGATTGTCGATGCCAGCCACGATGCCGAAGAATTGCTCGAACACACTAGGATGGCGATCTATCAAGACCGCATCTTCGCCTTCACCCCCAAAGGCGCGCTGTTCCAGTTGCCCAAAGGCGCAAGTTCTGTCGATTTTGCCTTTGCGGTTCACACTGATCTTGGCCTTGCGTGCGTGGGTGCCAAAATCAATGGACGGCACATGCCTCTGCGTACACCCTTGAGCAATGGCGATGTGGTTGAGATTATCAAAGGCTCTGAGGCAGAGCCGCAATTGTCATGGCTTGGTTTTGTTGTCACGGGCAAAGCGCGTGCGGCTATCCGGCGTTCGGTGCGGCTGAAAGAACGCGCGGAGATCGCGACCATTGGCTCCAAATTGTTCGATGAGATCGCGGCGCGTGTTCCCTCAAGGATCGGCAAAAAGGCTATCCGATCAGCAATTGAGCGGCTGGGTTTGGAAACGCCAGAGGAGCTGATGTTCGCCATCGGATCTGCGAAGTTGACCGATCGCGAAGTGATGGAAGCTCTCGTTCCCGGCTGCACCGCTGATTTTGACAAGGACGAAGAATGGTCACGCAGCGAGCGGGTTGTTTCGATCAAGGGCCTGACCGCTGGCGTCGGCTTTGAGCTTGCGAAGTGTTGCCATCCCGTGCCGGGGGACAGGATCGTCGGACTGAGGCGCAAGGGCGAAGCTGTGCTGGTGCATACGATTGATTGTCTTGAACTGGCCAATGGCGAAGATCAGGATTGGCTTGATCTATCGTGGGGCAAACGTTCGCACGGTGCCGTGGGACGGCTGTCGGTGACGATATACGATAGGCCGGGGACTTTGGCTGAAATGGCCGGTGTTTTTGCGCAGAACAAAATCAATGTGACCAGCCTTTTGCAAACGCAGCTGGATCACCCTTTCACCACGTATGAAATTGATGCTGAGGTCGAGGATTTAACGCACCTCACCCGGATATTGAGTGCATTGAGAGCCAGCGATGCGGTTGCGCAGGCAGAACGCATCTAGGGTCAGGGCCTTAGATCTCTGCAAAAAAACTAAGCGATATTACGAGGTTAAAGTGGAGTTAACCGCTCTTTAAATCACCTTTGCGAAACAGCCCAATAACCCAGGGTTGCCCATCCGCAGTTTGCGGCTGTTTTGCAAGGATTACGCTGTGAGCGCGATAGATCACAATTTCGAAGATTCCTCCGGTTTGCAGCAGGATCGTGTGCGTGATCCGGCTTACGATATTGCTGCGCAAAACCAGTTCGATGATGATGAGACATCTGGCTGGCTTGACCGGCTCTCTCTTCGAACAAAACTGCGCTCTGCGACGCTCGGAAATGCTGCAATTCTAGGAAGCGCAGCGCTTATTATTCTGGGATGCTGGCTCTATTTCTTGAGCCAAGGCGAAGCTCTTGGCGATATGGTTTCTGCCGAAGTCCGTGCAGCGCACGCCGCGCTTGACCTTAGTGATGCGCGCGATGCGATTGATGATTATGCCGATGGTGGCAACGTCAACCGCTTAAATGATGTCGCACCTGCTCTTCGGAAAGCGACTGAAGACATCAAATTTGCCGAGGGTTGGATCGATGGCGAATTGCCAGATAACACAAGGCAAGAGCTCGAAGCCTTTACGGACAAGCTCACAAATCTAGAAGCGCAGTTTGCTGGCTTACCTGCGACCCCATCTGCGCAGCAGCTTGACGATTTGGATCGCGATATCAGCTCGGTTAAATCGGAACTGCGCGATTATGTTGATCAGATGCGCGACTATATCAGCGAAACCTCTACATCCTTTTACAGTGCGCTTGTTTCAGCATTGAGTTTGGCTGCCTTACTTTTGCTGGTGTCCTTTGTGCTCACCTATGTTGGCGTGCACACTATATCGCGCAATGTCATCAACGGGATTCGTTCCATTACCTTAGCGATGAACAAAGTCGCCAATGGCGAAAATGATGCGCATATTCCAGGGCGAGTACGATCCGATGAAATCGGAGAAATGGCCCGCGCTTTAAGTGTTTTTCGCGCCAAGTCGCTTGAATTGCATGCGCTGAATGCCAACCGGGCAAAAGATGCAGAACAACGTTTGGCACAGCAAGAATTGCTCAATGAGCGTGCCTTTGCCTTGCGAAGCGAGACAAGTGACCTGCTTGAAGGTCTTGCTGATCAGTTTGAAGTATCTGTGGGCGAAGTCATCGCATCTGTTGCAAGCGCGACCGATCAATTGCGCTCCACATCTCAGACCATGGCCGATCTCTCAGATGTTTCGGCTGAACAGGCGCATGGCGCAACGGCCGCGATGGAAGCAGCCAATGTCAATGTAACTGCCGCGGCGGCTGCCACGGATGAATTTGCATTATCCATCAGCGAGATCAGTCGGCAGGCATCTGGATCTGCGGCGCTTGCTCGCGATGCAAGCAAAGTCGTGGACGCGGCGAATTCTCAAATGACGACATTGGCCAGCGCTGCTGATGAAATCGGCGAAATCGTCGAACTCATTCAGACCATTGCTCAGCGCACCAATTTGTTGGCTCTTAACGCCTCGATTGAAGCAGCCCGAGGCGGTGAGGCAGGGCGCGGCTTCGCCGTTGTGGCTAGCGAGGTGAAAGAGCTTGCAAGCCAGACAAGCGCTGCAACGCAAAATGTGAGCGAGCGCATTAACGCCATCCAAAGCTCAACCAATTCCAGCGTCGATGCGCTGACTTCCATTGTTGCGCAAATTTCAGAGCTTGAGCAATCCTCAGGCGTGATTGCCAGTGCTGTGGATCAACAATCCTTATCGGGCGAGGAATTGGCACGAAACATTGATGTGGCCGCGTCTGGAGCAGCTGATGTGGGGCAACGCTTGGAGCAGCTCCAATCTGCCAGTCAGGAGACCGGAGACGCCGTCCAAGAGGTTCTTGGCAGCGCTGGTGAGTTGGGCCGGTTGGCTGAAGAAATGCGGGGCAAAGCGGGTACCTTTATTTCCGAAGTGCGCAATTCTGCCCGTGACCTATCGGTCAGCGTCGATGATCCTATGGTGGGCTCGGCAAAGGAAGAGGCTACAAAAGCTCAAGTCTAACGGTGATCGCGTCCCCTTGGGCCAAATCCTCAGCGCGCATCACCTTTTTCGACACCAACAGCGTCCAGCTTTTGCTGCGTTTGGACATGTCCTCGACATTCATCGGAAAGACCGAAGTTTTCCAGCACGTCTCGCCAATCTGCGCGCAGCATTTGACAGAGCCAAATCCGCGCTGCTTGCCGAACTCTAGACGGTGAAGCGCGGCGTGTGTGGTGATAGTCTCGGCCGCTTCGCCTTTTATGTTTACCAAATGATACGTGCCGCGTTCCCCGCTCCACCGTTCAAGCGGCAGTTGAACGGTGATAGCCTCGCTCATTCGGCTTTCTCAACCGCGCGAATTGGCACGGGAATATTGCAGATGTCTGCGCCGCCAGCGGGAACGATAAAGAACGGATCGCGGCGATTGGCGCGCGCTTCGGCGTATCTGGCAAAGCTTTCGGTTTCGGTGGAGAGATATTCAAAGCGGGGCTGCTCAGCCTCGGGCAAATCGGATGCGACGCGGATGGAGAGGATGGGCGTGCGCTTGCCCGCTTCCTCAGCGGTGTAGAAACCCAATGCGCCCGAGCCACGGGGGAGGGAGGACAAATGCTCCATCCCGCTGATAATCCGGCCTGCAAGCGCGATGTTGCGATCAAGGTGCCGGGGGGCATGGCCGATAACGGTGTATAGCTCTGCACCAGAGCCGGTGTCGGGGGAATAGGAGCGGCCAACGCCAACCATGCCGTAACAGTGGACGGGCCAGAATGAGACCAACTTGGCCTCATCGATCATCATTTGTCTTGCAATATCTTCTTCAGACATTGGTCCAAAAATGTTTGGGTTCTCGGCGTTGTCTAGCGATTTCAGCCAAGTCTCAGCAACACGGCCAGGGATTACAACGTCAGGTAGCCGAGCAAAATCTGGGCTATGGCCGAAACCTATGGGCCAGCCTGAGTGGAAGCCAGTTTGTGGAGCGTACTGGTCAAAAGTCATCTCCCCTAGCGGACCTTTGTTTGGTCCCGTTGGATCACCTTTTTTGGCTGAAGTTAAATCGTTGTATTTCGCAAGTGAACTTCGACCGTTCGTCCAAGCAAGGTAATTTCCCACTCTCATCACATTCAGCCCCTCAGGCAGCGGCTTCGCTTCGCCTTCAGCCTCCGGGTTATCGTGATTGGGATCGCCCCATTGGACGACGTAATTGTCCTGCACTCGGTTCACTGAAATCCCATCATACCATTGAGCGCGCGCCAGAGTGCGAATGTTCTCCACCCACCCTTGGCTGAAAGGCGCGGGCATCAGCTGGATCACGATCTTGCGTTCATGACCGTCGCGGAAAGCCTGCCCCGGACCCTGATCCGGGGGAGCCAGCGTCATCACCAACATATCTTCCGCCGCGATCTGCACCCAATCCGATTGTGAAGCCGCGCTCACAATCTCATTGGGAGAAGGTGCAGGGGCGGGCTCATCTAGAGCGGAAACGGGAAGGGAAAGCGCAAGCAGCGCAGCGGCGGGCAAGAGTTTGAAGGTCATGCTGCTGACAATGCCATGATTGCGCGCTGGCGCAAGCCTACCCCGCTGCAACTAGCCAAAGAGTTGGCAGGTGACATTTGGCCGTCTACGCTTCGCTTCGATTCCTCGCTCCCCTCCCGCTTGGGGGAGGGGCTGGGGGTGGGCGCGGATTGCTGCTTGCGCAGCAAGCGGCCGGAAGCTAGAGGCCACGCTCTTGTTTGCACTACCGCTTCGCTGCTTGAGTGCACATGCGCCCCTTGAGCTTTTTTCGGCCTCAAGTAGCGCACAGCGCGGTAGGCCAATGGGAACGCGGAGACGTGGCCGAGTGGTCGAAGGCGCACGCCTGGAAAGTGTGTATACGGTAACCCCGTATCGTGGGTTCGAATCCCTCCTGCTCCGCCACCTTACATTTCCCAGACAATCTCTTATGGTCTCCAAACCCGCAAAAAAGCGGCACATTTTCCCTTTTCATCGTCCGCATTGTTCTCTATATGTTCTTATGTATCCCAAGTCGAGTGTGGGTCTGGATGTGGG
>JBCAZT010000050.1:0-18586 GCA_038532855.1 Pseudomonadota bacterium | reverse complement strand
ATAGCTCTTTACGTGATTGTCCTGAGACGAGGCGTCCTGCCGGTGGGGCGTGGTCTGTGTGAGCATGGAAAGCACACAGGCTGCGCCCCATTGCCTTACCCACCGTGCCGGCAAAGGCGCTTCGTCTCACGTTGATAGCAACACTTGAGACAGGACAGGACGCAACCAATGAAAAAGCTAACTCTACTTTCAACCGCCGCTGCCAGTGCAACCATCGCTGCGATTAGCCTTCAACCCACGCCAGTAGCCGCAGAAGACTGCGTCTTGGACACAGACAATAACGGCACAGCCGACAGCACTGCCGACGCCAACAGCAATGGAGAAAACACCGCGCTTGCATGCGGTCAGGATGCAAGCGCCACCGGGACCAATGCAACCGCTGTTGGCAGTCAGTCCAACGCATCAGGCGCAAGCTCGGTTGCCATTGGCGCTGACGGCAATGATGCCAACACCGTAGGGGCGCAAGCCACCGCGCTAGGCGGGACTGCCGTGGGTTCCGATGCCGAGGCCTTAGGCACCGCAGCGAGCGCATTTGGCAACACATCACGCGCAGGCTTTTTCCGCTCAAGCGCGTTAGGCGCAGCAGCTACAACAGGCGCGAGCGGCGCAACCGCTGTTGGCAGTCAGGCCGAAGCAACCGGCACTGAGTCTGTCGCTATCGGGGGTTCGGCGACCACCGGGGTGCCGGGCGCACAGGCAGGCGGAGAGCGCGCTGTCGCAATTGGCGCGGATTCGAGCGCCAGCGGTACCGAAGGTCTTGCTCTGGGTGTCAATACAACCGCCTCTGGATCCGGCGCAACGGCAATTGGCAATGGCACCACAGCGAGTGGCGCCAGCAGTCTTGTCTTAGGACGCACCTCACAGGCTGCGGGATCAGATGCAATCGCAATCGGCGGCGATACAGATGCTACAGGCAATTTGGGAATTGCCATCGGAACATCGGTGAGTGTCACTGCCGAGGCGGTGGCTGGCATTGCTATCGGCGACCAGACAGTAGCAGGGGCCAGCGGCGCTTCAGCGATTGGACAGTTTGCATTTGCCGGTGGAGAAAACGCCATCGCATTTGGAAGAGATGCATTTAGTGACAGCGCGGACGCAATAGCCGTCGGCAGCGACACCAACGCTCTGGCCGCAGATTCAGTGTCAATTGGCCGCAATTCTGAAGCATTTGGCGTTGCAGCGATCGCCTTAGGTGCGGATTCGAGTGCGCAGACTGATGGCGCTATTGCTGTGGGGCAATTGTCAAACGCATCAAGCGTCAGCTCCGTTGCCATTGGAGCAGACGGCGGTGATGCTGATGCATTGGGCGCGCAGGCAACCGGCACCAATGCGACGGCTGTCGGGTCTGATGCTGTTGCAAACAATTTTGGAACCACGGCAATCGGCAAGGGAGCGCGAGCAACCGGTGACATCTCGACAGCTATCGGTAGCGGATCAAGAGCACAAGGCGATCAGAGCACGGCGCTTGGCGAAAATTCGGAAGCGAGTGACTTTGGATCGACTGCTCTCGGTGCTGCTGCCGAAGCAACAGCTTTTCGAGCAACTTCGATAGGCATTGAGGCAGAGGCGAGTGGAAACTCGTCCGTCGCTTTCGGCACCGGAGCCGTAGCAGCTGACGATGCCAGCATCGCTATAGGTGGTGATACTTTCGGCGAGGGCGGCCTCGGTGCGCGGGCGACCGGTAGCAACGCGATAGCGCTAGGTGGAAGCGCCAATTCCACCGGGCGCGGATCAGTGGCGATCGGCGGTTCTGCCAACTCAGATAACTCAGGTGCGCAAGCCTTGGCGGATGGCGCTGCTGCCTTTGGCGCGGATGCGAATGCTGCCGGGATCAACTCGCTCGCGCTTGGGGCGACTTCGCTGGGAACGGGGAATGACGCGTCGGCTGTTGGCACCAGTTCGCAAGCGACAGGATTTGGCAGCGCCGCTTTGGGGCGCAGCGCTTTTGCAACAGGCGCAAGCTCGACCGCTGTTGGTAACAGATCGCGTGCTTTTGGCGCTCGCTCTACCGCTGTGGGACAAGAAGCACGCGCTACCGAAATCCGTTCCACGGCGGTGGGCTTTGCGGCCAATGCGGTGCATGGTCGCTCAACTGCTGTGGGCGCGAATGCAACCACCACGGCTGAGGATCAGGTGACCCTGGGCGGGGCAGGATCAAGCGTTCGCATTGGAGATATCGATGCCTCGACCGCAGCCCAAGAAGGGCCGGTTGATGTCGTCACCATCGATCAAAACGGCACCCTTGGCCGCCAGCAGGCCGCCACTGCTGCCTCTGTTGCCAATGTGCGCACGTCTGTGAACGCGCTGGCGTAAGTGTCGGATGCGCAATTTGCTGCGCTTGAAACGCGTGTGGGCGGTCTTGAAACCCGCATTGATGGTGCATTTGACCTTGCCCAAACGATTGATCGCGATGCCAAGCGCGGCATTGCGGCTATCGCAGCGCAAGCCGCTCCGCATTTCCCAAGTGCAGCAGGCAAAACCAGCTATGCCAGCAATGTCGCAACCTATCGCGGCGAAGTGGGCGTATCGCTGGGCCTGATGCACCGTTTGCAAGGCGACGTCGCCATCACCGCTGGTGTGACGTATGCAGGCGGCAATTCCACAGCATTGCGCGCCGGGATTGCAGGGGAGTTTTAAGTCCTGAAGGGGGCAGCGGGCACAGCCGGCTGTCCCTGTCAGGGTCCGCCCCCACTCCGAAAGCCTACCCATGACGGTGCACCAATTCCCTCATGATGAGAGGAACACAGATCAGTGCACTGTCACTTTAATCGTCAGCTAAACTCACTCCCCCGTAAGGCCGAGTGCCTCAAGCATATATTTCACATCCGGATCGCGGTCTGCGAAATTGCGGTACATCACGTCGTAATCCATCGTACCACCACGGCTTAGCACGGTTTCGCGATAATGCTGGCCCGCCTCGCGGTTTAACCCGCCATTGGCGCGGAACCAGTTGCGGCTGTCATGGTCCAGCATTTGCGTCCACAAATAGCTGTAATAGCCAGCTGAATATCCTGCAGGGGACGAAAAGATATGGTTGAAATAGGTGCTGCGATAACGCGGCGGCACCAGATCAATTTCCAGGCCCAGATCGGTTAGAGACTGACGCTCAAACGCATCAACAGCTTCAGGGTTACCGACCAGAGCGCGCGCTTCTTCGGGCGATAATGCGTGCCATTTCATATCGAGAAGGGCTGCTTCCATCGTCTCGCCAAAATCATAACCTTGGCCAAATTTGCCCGCTGCCTCGATCTTTTCGATCATTTCGGCAGGGATCGTCTCGCCCGTTTCATAATGCTTGGCATAGTTTTCAAGGACCGACGGCCACACCGCCCACATTTCGTGAACCTGGCTGGGGTATTCGACAAAGTCGCGCGCGGTCGCGGTGCCAGACAGCGTCTCATATTTCTGGTCCGCAAACAGGCCGTGCACGGCATGGCCAAATTCGTGGAACGCGGTTTCCACCCAGTCAAAGCTAACAAGCTGCACTTCGCCTTCCGCGGCTTTGGGTACGTTCAGCACGTTGTAGATCACAGGCTTATTGCCAGTCATATAGCTTTGATCGACAAAGTTGCCCATCCATGCACCGCCGCGCTTGGAAGGGCGCTGGAAGGGATCGAAATAGAACAGGCCAAGCTCTGATCCGTCTTCTTCAAACACGGTGTAGACTGATACATCGGAATGATAGACGGGCAGATCGGTACGGCGTTCAAACGAAAGGCCATAAAGCTCTTTCGCCATGAAGAAGATGCCGTCTTCCAGCACGCGGTCGAGCACGAAATATTCCATCACCGCGTCTTGGTCCAAGTCGTATTGCTTGGCTTTGATCTTATTCGCGTAGCGATACCAATCCCATGGCTCGACCGTGTGGTTCTTGCCTTCTGAGGCGATCAATTCATTGAGCATACCCGCTTCGCGCCGCTGTGTTGCAGCAAGGGCCGGGACCATTTGTTCCATAAACGACAGGGCTGTGGCAGGCTGCTTAGCCATGCGATCATACATGGTGTAGCTTGCCCAATCCGGCTCCCCGAACAGGGCCGCTTTTTGCGCGCGTAGCAAAGCGATTTTTGCAATCACATCGCGCGTGTCGATATCGGTGCGACCATCGGCGCGGTTAAAGCTTAGCTTGAACAGTTTTTCGCGCGTGTCGCGGTTTTCAAGCGCCGGTAAAAGCGGCTGCTGCGTCGTGTTTTGCAGCGCGATTGCAAATTTGCCGGGCTGGCCCAATTCGTCAGCAAAGGTGGCGGCGGCTTGTATGTCGCTGTCGGACAGGCCGGCCAGTTCTTCGGCTGTGTCTACGATTAAAGGCTGCTGCGACATTGCATCGCGCGCCATTTGGCCAAACTCAGTGGTGAGCGTCGATAGCTGGGTATTGATCCCTTTCACCTCATCACGCTGCGCCTCTGTCAGCAAAGCGCCAGCGTGCACCATGTTTTTGTAGGTGCGCTCAAGCAGTTTGGTGTCTTCAACATCCAAACCGAGATTGGCGCGATTGTCATACACCGCTTTCACCCGTTCAAACAAAGCCGGGTTCAAAGTGATGCTATCGCCATGCGCGGTCAGTTTCGGGCTGATTTCGGTGTTGATGGCGTCAAGGCCCGGCGTGGTATTAGTGCCCGTAAGTTGGAAGAAAACAGCGGCGACACGGCCCAGCACAGCGCCTGATTTTTCCAAAGCCAAAATAGTGTTGTCGAAAGTGGGGGCATCCGCATTGGCCGTGATGGCGGCGACTTCGGCTGATTGGATGGCCATGCCTTGCTCAAAAGCGGGCATGTAATCAGCCTCGCTGATTTGGGTGAAATCAGGCGCGTGGAACGGCAACGTGCTGTCGGAAGCGAAATAGCCTGTGGCTTGCGGAATAACGGGCACGGCGACCTCATTGGCTGTAGCAACAGCGCTTTGGCTGGCAGATGTGTCAGAATAGGCGGCAGAACATCCGCTCAGCATAGCAAGGGCTGAGACAGTGGCGGTAAGTGCTGCAATGGTGCGGGAGGAGGGGCGACGTCGGTTTGTTTGGTTTTTCATGCCGCCGTTGTGCGGATTTTAACCTTGAAATCAAGAGCGCTAGATGGGCTTGATATAAAGTTACACGCGCGCGGGGGCTTTGCGCATTTTCCTACTTCTTTTGCCGCTGCTAGCCTTATCGGGATCGCTTTTGTGCCCACGTCCGAGACAGCAGAGGGAAAAGGCCCCCTTCACCCTCCATTTGCCGGATGTACTTTGTGAACCAACGGACGCGATTCGCTGGCGGATTTACTCAATCGTGCCGATCAATTCGCCGACCTTGTAAACCGCGCCTTCTTCGCCAGTAGGGCGGATTATGCCCGATGCTTGCGCTTCGATTTCGGTTGTCGATTTGTCGGTTTCGACGGTGTAAATGATCTCACCCTTCTCAACCTGTTCGCCATCGCCGAACATCCATTCGGTAAGCGTCATTTCGGTGGCGGACATGCCGAGTTTTGGGATGCGGATTTCTTCTGCCATTTACGCTTTACCTACCGACGCTTTGATCTGGGCGACGATGTCGGCCTTGTTCGGGATCCATGCTTGCTCAAGATGCGTCGCGAACGGCACAGCAGCGAAAGTGCCACCAATCCGGCGCACCGGACCTTTAAGGCTATCCCAGCATTTTTCCTGAATGTTGGCCGCGATTTCAGCGCCTGTACCAAACGGGCGAACCGCTTCGTGCAACGTCAATGCGCGGCCCGTTTTGTTGACCGATGCGAGCACGGTTTCTTCGTCATAAGGCGCGATGGTTCTGAGATCGACAACCTCAACGCTGATGCCTTCCTTTTCAAGCTCGCCCGCCACTTCAAGCGCATCAAGAACGGTGCGGCCATAAGTGATGAGCGAGATATCGGTGCCTTCCTTGGGTACAGCCGCTTTGCCCAAAGGCACGCGGTAGCCAGGGCCGGGGTCTTCTGCTTTGAGACCGTAGCACAGGATGTTTTCGATAAAGACGACAGGGTCGTTGGCATCAATCGCGCTGCGCATTAGCCCGCGTGCATCAGCTGGGTTGGACGGTGTGACAACGTGCATGCCTGCAACATGCGCAAACCAAGCCTCGAGCATGTCAGAGTGCTGCCCACCAAAGCCGACGCCGACACCGGTCGTAGTGCGAATGACGATGGGGCATGGCGTTTGACCGCCTGACATATAGCGCAATTTCGCGGCATGATTGACGATTTGGTCCATGCACACGCCGACAAAGTTCATCAGCATGATCTCAGCAATCGGACGCTGGCCGGCCAATGCAGCGCCGACGGCTGCACCGATAATCGCGGTTTCTGAAATGGGCGTCGCGCGGATGCGGTGTTCGCCGTATTTCTCCGTAAGCCCACTCGTGACTTTGAAAACGCCACCGCCCTGTTTGACAGAGACATCTTCGCCCAGGCAAAAGACGCCATCATCTTCTGCCATAGCTTCGTCGATGGCCTTATTGAGGGCCTCTGTCATGGTAATTTCGGCCATGCTCAGTTCACCTCCTCAAGCACGTCTTTGTAAATCTCATCGGTATCAGGCAGCGGCGCATCCAATGCATGCTGAACCGCAGCATCGATTTGCGCGTCAATATCGGCAACGATTTTGTCTAGCTCTTCTTCCGTAAATTGACGCTCCAGCATCACTTGGCGCAGTTTGGGCAGCGGGTCTTCTGCTGCCATTTCGGCCAAATGTTCCTCGGGCATGTAAGAGAAATCTGAGCCGAAGAAGTGCCCCATCATGCGGTAGCACATGGCCTCGACCAGAACCGGACCTTTGCCAGAGCGGGCATGTTCCACAGCCTCTGCCATCGCCGGATAAATTTCGTCCACATTGTTCCCATCAACCGTCACGCCTTTCATGCCGTAAGAAGCCGCACGCGATCCGATGTTCGGGCTGTCGGTGTGATCGGCATAAGCGGTGTGTTCGCCGTAACGGTTGTTCTGGCACAGAAAGACCACGGGCAACTTATAAAGCTGCGCCATATTCATAGCTTCATGAAAGCCGCCAATATTCGCAGCGCCATCGCCGAAGCTGACAAGCGTCACTTTGCCATCGCCGTTGTTTTGGCTGGCCATTGCAAGGCCATTGGCAATCGGCAGGCCTGATCCCACAACGCCGGTCGTCACCATGATCCCCGTGTCAGGATCAGTGATGTGCATAGTGCCACCTTTGCCTTTGCATGTCCCCGTGGCCTTGCCGAGGCATTCGCCCCACCATTTCTCCATCGGGATACCTTTGGCGGTCTGTTCGCCCTGCCCGCGATACGTGCATACGACGTAGTCATCATCGTCTAGCGCTGCCATCGCCGCGCCCGAGACCAGTTCCTGTCCGCGCACGCAATAATACATGACAGCGACCTTGCCCTGCATCAGCAGCTCTCGGAATTTCTCATCCGTGCGATTCACTTTCATCGTGCGTGTGTAGATATCGAGCAGCTTATCGCGATCTATTTCAGCCATGCTTTTGGGGCTTTCTTTTCTGGATAAATGATTGAGGCTGTGAGCGGTTTAGAACTGCACTCTTTGCGTAAAGCCGCCATCGACAACAATGTTCGATCCGGTCATGTAAGGAACAGCCGGGCTGGCTGTGAACACGATGGCTTTGGCCACTTCTGTATCATTGCCGAACCGGCCCATTGGCATTTTAGCAAGCGTGCCTTCGTAAAGCTCTGGCATCATGCCTTTGATCGCTTCCCAATTGCCGCCGGGATATTCGATTGCGCCGGGTGAGACGCAATTGACGCGAATACCTTGCGGGGCCAGCGCTTGAGAAAGCTGCGCACCATAAGTGATGAGCGCGGCTTTCAAAGCGTTGAAGGCTTGGGGTGCAATAAAAGTTTCAAGCGCTGCGGTAGAGCTCATGAAGACGATTGATCCGCAGTCTGAATTGGCAAGGTGGGGGGTTAGCGCCTCCACACCGTTCACAGCGCCCATAATGTCCATATCAAGACCAGCCTGCCAATCAGCAGTGCCGCCCGTGCCGGAAGTGGACGCGGTGTGGATGAAGATATCACAGCCGCCCAGCTCGCCGGCGGCTTTTTCAAGCCACGCTTTATAAGCATCGCCGCCATCATTCATATCGAACACTTCAGCAAAGACTTTGCCCGGCCCCGCAGCATCGATCTCTGCGGTTGCAGCAGCAATCTTATCATCCTTGCGGCTGAAGAACGCGACATCCGCGCCGCCTTCGGCAAACAATTTGAGCGACGCGAGGCCCAGCCCGTGTGCGCCGCCGTTCATAATGACTTTTTTGCCTTTTAGTCCCAGATCCATTGCTTGTGTCTCCCAGCGGTTTGAGTTCGTGGGAAGAGGGAATAGCGGAGCAATGCGGCAAAGCGCACTCGTCAAAAGTGGGGGTGGTCGAGGGAATGAGTCTTTTTATTCCGCAGCCCGTCCGGGCTGCAATATCCTCGCTCATGCGATCAGAGATCGCGTCGCTGCGGGCGCGCGGTCGCGCTTTGACTGCCGTGATCAAGAACCAATCGGCGGCGCAAACGCCGCAAGGCCGACCGGCCGCCCGGAGCGACGCGCCGGAACGGCGTGTGAGCGAGGAAAGCCAAAGGAGCGGATGCGACTGCCGGCGCTTGAGGTCGAACATGAAAATGGTGCCACGAGAGAGAATTGAACTCTCGGCCTCGTCATTACCAATGACGCGCTCTACCACTGAGCTACCGCGGCACTCTGTCCAAGACGCGCGCCTATCTATGCGCACGCGCGGGATGTCAAGCCATGCTTGAAGTGACAGCCCTCTAGGGGCAAGGCGTTTCTTATGAGTGAAGGCGTATCTTATGAATGAAGACAGGGCTAACAATATGTCGCGCGAGGAACGCCTTGCGGCCAAACTGCGCGAGAACCTGCGCCGCCGCAAAGCGCAGGGTCGCGAAATGAAGAGCGAATCAGGCGATAACGGGGTTTCCAAGCAGGACGGCGAAAGCTAGAGCGCGCAGTTCTTGTTTTGGGCGGCTCGCTGACGCTCACGTGGAGGGCGCGGGGGCGTCGGCACCTAGGAGGAAAAATGCCTAAATTGATTTTGGTCCGACACGGTCAGAGCCAGTGGAACCTAGAAAACCGCTTTACCGGCTGGTGGGATGTTGACCTCACCGAAAAAGGCGTGGCTGAGGCGAAGGCAGCGGGCGCTTTGATGAAAGAGAAGGGCGTGATCCCCACGACCTGTTTCACCTCTTTTCAAACCCGCGCGATCAAAACTCTCAATCTGGCACTGGAAGAGGCGGGCTTGCTGTGGCTGCCTGTCACCAAAGACTGGCGTTTGAATGAGCGTCACTATGGTGGGCTGACGGGGCTCAACAAGCAAGAAACGCGCGACAAACATGGCGATGAACAGGTTCACATCTGGCGCCGCAGTTTCGATACGCCGCCCCCGCCGATGGAGCCGGGCAGCGAATATGATCCGGGCGCTGATCCGCGTTATGATGGCATTGATGTGCCTTACACCGAAAGCCTCAAGCTAACGATTGAACGGGTGCTGCCTTATTGGGAAAGCGATATTCTCCCGGTTCTCAAAAGCGGTGAGAAGGTGATCATCTCGGCCCACGGCAATTCGCTGCGCGCATTGGTGAAACACCTCTCGAATATATCGGATGAGGATATTACCGGCCTTGAGATTCCCACCGGTCAGCCGATTGTTTACGACTTTGATGCAGAGATGGTGCCGGGTGAGCGGTATTATCTGAAAGACAGCTGAGGAACAGGTGGGCATGGGGAGCGAGCAAACAGCCAAAGTGGCTATTGTCATGGGCAGTCAATCAGACTGGCCAACCATGAAACTCGCAACCGACATCCTGGATGAATTGGGCGTCGCGTATGATGCGCGCATAGTCTCAGCCCACCGCACACCTGACCGGATGAACGCCTTTGCCAAAGGTGCAGCCGAGGACGGTTTTGAAGTTATCATAGCAGGCGCTGGCGGCGCGGCGCATTTGCCCGGCATGATCGCGGCTATGACGCATCTGCCGGTACTGGGCGTCCCCATTCAGTCAAAAGCCCTTTCGGGGATGGATAGCCTATTATCGATCGTCCAAATGCCAGCAGGTGTACCCGTGGGGACATTGGCGATAGGCGATGCAGGTGCGAAAAACGCAGCGCTGCTTGCTGCGGCTATTCTCTCAAATGGCGATTCAGCATTGGCTGAGCGACTTAAATCATGGCGTGCAGCGCGCAGTGAGGCTGTGGGGGACGTTCCCCAATGACTTCGCCACTCCCCCCAGGATCAACCATCGGCATTCTAGGCGGCGGTCAGCTTGGCCGGATGCTGGGCATGGCCGCGGTGCAGCTTGGCTACAAAGTCATCGGATACGCACCCGAAGGCGACAATGTGGCCGAAGATGTGTGCGCAGACTTCTTCACCAATGGCTGGGGTGATACAGCTGCTCTCGCCGCTTTTGCTGCCAAATGCGATGTGGTGACTTGGGAATTTGAGAATGTTCCTCTCAGCGCTGTTGCTGCCATCCCAGAAAACCGGCTGGCAACAAGCGCCAAATCGCTGGAAACAGCGCAAGACCGCCTCGCAGAAAAGGCCTTTGTCGAACAATTGGGCGCCAAAGCTGCCCCCTATGCCCGCATTGAAAGCGAGGATGACCTCACACGCGCGCTTGAAAGCGTTGGCACACCCGGCATATTAAAAACTGCGCGCGACGGGTATGATGGCAAAGGCCAATGGCGCATTGGTTCTGCCCATGATGCCGAAGGTGTCCGCTTTCCAGGACGCCGCTGCATTTACGAGGGCTTCGTTGAATTTGAGACTGAGTTTTCGGTTATTCTGGTGCGGGCCTCTGATGGAACAATCCGCTTTTGGGATTCGACCGCCAACACCCATGATGCAGGCATGCTTGTATCCTCTGTCTTGCCCGCTGGCGATTTGGTGAAAAGCCAAGTTGAGGAGGCGCGTAAAATCGCCTCTGAAACAGCCGCAGCGCTCCAATATGTGGGCGTTCTCACGCTAGAATTCTTCGCCACGAGCCAAGGCCCCATCTTCAACGAAATGGCCCCCCGTGTGCACAATTCAGGGCATTGGACCATCGAAGGGGCTGCCACCAGCCAATTTGAGAACCACATTCGCGCCATTGCAGGCTTGCCTTTGGGCGGGACCGAGGCGCGCTTTGCCAACATAGAAATGCGCAATATCGTGGGCGAGGATGCTCTTGGCGCGCATGCAATCTTGGGCGAAGAGGGGGAGCCGCATCTGCATCTTTACGGCAAAAAAGAAGCGCGAGATGGCCGTAAGATGGGGCACGTGACGCGGGTGAGCAATAAGGTTCCATGACCCAATTGTGACCGGCGCACCTGACCTTACCATCACGCTTGTTTATGCCCGTGCAGCCAATGGCGCGATCGGGGTGGAAAACCGCTTGCCTTGGCGGCTGCCCGCAGATTTGCGGCGCTTCAAATCGCTCACCATGGGCAAACCGATGATTATGGGCCGCAAGACGTTTGAAAGCTTACCCGGCATCTTACCTGGCAGGCGGCATATCGTCCTGACCCGGCGTGAAATATGGGATTCTGAAGGCGCAGAGGTTGCACGCTCGGTCAATGAGGCTTTGGCGCTCGCAGGCCAAGACAACGAAACAGGCGAGGTGATAATTGTAGGCGGGGCTGCGATCTATGACGTGTTTATGCCGGTTGCGCACAAAATCGAGCTCACCCAAATTCACGAGGACTATAAAGGCGATACGTTCATGCCCGCGCCCGGCCCCGATTGGGCTGAAGTCGCGCGCGCAGATTTTGCCGCCACTGAAGTGGATGGCAAATCCCGGCCCGCTTATTCCTTTGTCTCTTTCGAACGCGCCGCTACAGACTGAGCGATTATGCGCTGGCTAGATCATCAAAAACCGGTTCCTGACGCGCTTCGCGGGGCTGTGATCGCGCTTGGGAACTTTGATGGCTTTCACAAAGGGCACCAGGCAGTTGCGGGCGAAGCGATTGAATGGGCGCATAAGGAAGGCCGCCCTTCGATCATTGCCACGTTCGACCCGCATCCGGTGCGCTTTTTCCGCCCTGATGTGCCGCCCTTTCGCCTAACGACACTGGAACAGCGCCAAGAGCTGTACCTAGCCGCAGGCGCAACCGCGATGATGGTTTTCCATTTCGATAAAGACCTAGCGAGCACGTCGGCTGAGGACTTCATAACCGAGATACTCATCAATCGCTTCGGCGCGCATGGCGTTGTGACCGGCGGCGATTTCACCTTTGGCCAAGGGGCAAAGGGAAATGTTGCATTGCTCAAGGAGTTTGGCGCTGAACACGGCCTTCAATCGCGCATTGTTGAGGTGGTGGAAGAAGGCGAGGAAGTTATCTCCTCCAGCCGGATCCGCGAAGCGCTCCGCAATGGCGACCCGCAATTGGCAGCCCAGTTGCTCACCAGGCCCTTTGCTATTCGCGGAATTGTGGAGCATGGCGACAAGAATGGGCGCAAGCTTGGCTATCCCACAGCAAACGTCGCAATCGACAATTATCTGCGCCCCAAATACGGGGTTTATGCCGTGACAGGCAAAGTGCTCAGCACCGGCGAAGTGCTTAAAGGCGCGGCCAATATCGGCATTCGGCCCCAGTTTGAGCCGCCCAAGGAACTGCTGGAACCGCACTTTTTCGACTTTTCCGGAGACCTGTATGGTCAGGAAATCGAGGTTGCTTTTCACCACTTCCTGCGCGGTGAGGCGAAGTTTGAGAGCCTTGATGATTTGATCGTTCAGATGGACAAGGATTGCGCAAAAGCGCGCGAGCTATTGGATTAATTTGGGTTTCGCGCAGAGGGCGCAGGGGTGGCAGAGACGCAAAGAGCTTGATCCTCGGCGCAGCCGAAATATACTGATCTCAATCTTGCCAAGTTAAGGAATAAGGCCTGCGGCGCTGGCATACCATCTCTGCGCCTCTGCCACCCCTGCGCCCTCTGCGCGAAAAGCCCCAAGCACAACCGAGCAATTGCACCCAGCGAAGAGCCAAGCTAAGGCCCCGCGCATAATGAGCGACGAAAACCCCAAACGCGATTACAAGGATACGGTCTTCCTGCCTAAGACTGCCTTCCCGATGAAAGCTGGCCTCCCGCAAAAGGAGCCGGGTATTGCTGCGCGTTGGGCGGATATTGACCTTTACACCAAGCTTCGCGACGCGCGGATCGGGCGTGAGAAATTTATCCTCCACGATGGCCCGCCCTATGCCAATGGCGACATGCATATCGGCCATGCGCTCAACCACATCCTCAAAGACATGGTGTGCCGCACGCAAAGCCTGTTAGGCAAAGACGCGCCGTACGTGCCCGGCTGGGATTGCCACGGCCTTCCGATCGAGTGGAAGGTTGAAGAGCAATACCGAAAGAAAAAGAAGAACAAGGACGAGGTTCCCGCCAAGGAATTTCGCGCTGAATGCCGAGCCTATGCGCAAAAGTGGGTGGACACCCAGCGCGAACAGCTGAAGCGCCTTGGCATTCTGGGCGATTGGGACCGCCCTTACCTGACCATGGATTTTCAGGCCGAGGCGACGATTGTTGCCGAGCTGTGCAAATTTGCAGAAGCGGGCAATCTTTATCGCGGGTCAAAACCGGTGATGTGGTCGCCGGTGGAGAAGACCGCTCTGGCTGAGGCTGAGGTTGAGTATGAAGACCTCACCGACAGCCCGCAGATCGATGTGGCGTTTGAGATTATTGAGAGCCCGATTGAGGAGCTGGTCGGCGCGCATGCGGTGATCTGGACGACGACACCTTGGACGATCCCGGTCAATCAGGCGTTGGCCTATGGGGCGGATGTTGAGTATGTACTCATTCATCTAGGTGGGGGGAGTCTCGATCTCCTCGTCGCCAAGGTGCTTGCTGAGACACTTATGGATCGGCTTGATGGGGAGTTCCCAAACGAGCATTGGGAAATATCTGAGAAGAGCTGGCTAGGCTCTGAGCTAGCCGGAACCAAAGCCCGCCACCCGATGCACCATCTCGGCGGGTTCTACGCCGCTCCGCGCCCCTTCCTCGAAGGCGATTTCGTCACCACCGAGAGCGGCACCGGCCTTGTCCACATGGCGCCTGACCATGGTGAGGACGACTTTGACCTGTGCAAAGCCAACGGTCTCAACCCCCAATTCGCGGTGATGGACGATGGCCGTTATCGCGACGACTGGCTGTGGCTGGGCGCGGATGACAAAGACAACGAAGGCAAAGAACGCCGCCGCTCGGTCATCAACAAACCGTTCAACGCGCCCGATGGTCCAATCTGCTCGGACCTTCGCAAAGTGGGCGCTTTGCTCAGCGCCTCTGCCGATTATGAGCACTCCTACCCACACTCATGGCGCTCCAAAGCCAAGGTCATCTATCGCTGCACCCCGCAATGGTTCGTGCCGATGGACAAGGAACTGACCGGCGGCGCAGCGCCATCATCGCTGCATGAAATGAGCCTCGAGGATATTGAGGCGGCGGTTCACGCCAACTCCCCCTCCGACGGCGCAAACGCCGCCACCTCCCCCGCTGGGGGAGGATCGAATGGCACCAATCCTCCCCCAACGGGGGAGGGGGACCATGCGCAGCATGGTGGAGGGGCCCCACTGCAAGCTCAGGACAGGCGGGATTCGCTCAGAACCCGTGCCATGTCCGAGATTGAACGCGTTCAATGGATCCCCGAAAAAGGCGCAAACCGCATCGGCTCTATGGTCGAAGGGCGGCCCGATTGGGTGCTTTCGCGCCAACGCGCTTGGGGTGTGCCGATCACGCTCTTTGTCCGGCCCGATGGCACCTATCTGCAAGACCCCGAAGTGAACGCGCGCATTGTCGACGCGGTCGCCAAAGAAGGCGTCGATGCGTGGGAAGAGGCTCGCAAGGCTGAATTCCTCGGCCCCAATCACAACCCCGATGACTATGAAATGGTCACGGACATCTTGGATGTGTGGTTCGATAGCGGCTGCACCCATGCCTTTGTGCTCGAAAGCGGGCGCTGGGGCGATTTGCAATGGCCTGCCGACCTCTATCTCGAAGGCTCAGACCAGCATCGCGGTTGGTTCCAATCCTCGCTGCTGCAATCCTGCGCCACACGGGGCCGCGCGCCCTACGATCAAGTGCTGACCCACGGCTTCACCATGGATGCCAAGGGCAAGAAAATGTCGAAATCGCTCGGCAACACGATCAGCCCCTTGAAAGTGATGGAGCAAACAGGCGCGGATATTATCCGGCTGTGGGCGCTTTCTGTCGATTTCACAGAGGATCACCGGATCGGCGATGAAATCCTCAAAGGCGTGGGCGATCAATACCGCCGCTTGCGCAACACATTCCGATATCTGCTCGGCGCGCTCGATGGGTATGAGGGCAATGCCGAGGATCTGGGAGAAATCCCCGAACTGGAATTGTATGTTCTCTCGCTGCTTTCAGAGCTGGATGGGAAGCTGAAAGCGGCGGCGACCGCATACGATTTCAACACCTATACGCGCCTGCTGGTGGACTTCTGCAATGAAGACCTCTCCGCTTTCTTCTTCGATATCCGCAAAGATACGCTCTATTGCGATGGCCAGGAAAGCGTCACGCGCAACGCCTATCGCGCGGTGCTCGACCTCTTATTCCATGCCCTAGTGCGATACGCCGCACCCGTGCTGGTATTTACGGCCGAAGAAGTGTGGCAAACCCGTTATCCCGACGCAGAAGACAGCGTTCACCTGCTAGAATGGCCGCAAGTCCCCGCTGTCCCAGCCGACACCACAAAGTGGGAAAAGCTGCGCGCGCTTCGCGAACGTGTAACCGAAGCGATAGAACCGCTGCGCCGCGAAAAAACCATCCGCTCCAGCAATGAGGCCGTTGTCACCGTGCCCGAAGATGCCGTTCCCGATGGCGTTTCGGATGAACAACTCGCCGAATTGTTCATCACCGGGACAGTGACGCGCGCTAAAGGCGAGGATGTGACAGTCACCAAATCAACCGATGCGAAATGCGGGCGCTGCTGGCGCTTGCTTCCCAGCGTACCCGAAGATGGCATGCTGTGCGCGCGCTGCGATGAGGTTGTCACCTATCTTGACGGAGTGAGCGCATGAGTGCGCTCTTCACTCGCAACCGTGTGATCGGGCTGATTGTTGCCGCCATTATCTGTGCGGCCGATCAGTTGGTGAAATATTGGGTTGCTGGGCCATTGGGCCTCAAGAATATTGGCGAAAAGATCGACCTTTTGCCGTTCTTTGACCTTACAAGGGTGCACAATCAGGGCGTCTCGCTTGGCATGTTTCAGGCGACGAGCCCCGAAATGCGGTATGGCCTTATCGCGGTGACAGCAGCGATTGCTTGCGTGGTCTTGGTTTGGCTGATGCGGGAGCGCAAGATGGGCGATATTCTCGGACTATCGCTGATCCTTGGTGGAGCAATAGGCAATATCTATGATCGCTGGTCGCTGGGCTATGTGCTCGATTATGCCGATTTTCACATTGGGGATTTTCGCCCCTTCCTCGTTTTCAACATCGCCGATGCAGCTATCACCATCGGCGTGGTAATTATCCTTGCTCGCAGCCTGTTTGTGCGCGACACAGATGAAGACAAGGCCGATGGGCCTGCGGAGACTAAACATGCGTAACGTGACAAAAGCAATTCTTCTGGTTTCGGGCACAGCCATGCTCAGCGCATGCGGCGGCAGCGGTATCTTTAATCGCGACCGTCCTGATGAATTTGCCGTGCAGCGTCAGGCGCCTTTGGTTGTGCCGCCTGACTTTACTTTGAGCCCGCCGGCCCCCGGCGCGCCGCGCCCTGCTGAAGGTTCGGCAAGCGAGCAGGCGTTAGAAGCGCTATTTGGTGGCTCTACCCCGCCGCGCAGCTCTGTAGAAACCAGCGCGCTTGATCGCGCAGGCTCAGCCGCAGCCGGTATCCGTAGCCAAGCGGGCGATCCAGAAACCAACACGGTCGCCAAAGGCACAGTGACGCGTGACATCATCGCAGCACCCGAAGGTGACGGCGCAAACGCGCAGACTTTGATACCTTCTTAAACGGTTGCGCCTGGGCCACCCGCACCCTCCACCCTTCCACCCGGATCATGACCCGGTGTGAAAATCCGGATTGAAGGGTGGAGGGTGCGGGTGGCCTTGGGACCTAAGGAAAAAACTTGAGTCCTGACGGCTTAGTTTTCTTCGACAGGTTCGTCTGCGTCAGGCGCCTCTCGCGTGACCAAAATCTGGTCAATCCGGCGATTGTCCATGTCGAAAATCTCGAACCGCCAACCCTGATCGGAAAAGGCCTCTCCTTCCACGGGAAGGCGTTTGAGAACCGACAATGCAAAACCTGCAGCCGTGCCAAATTCGCGGCTTTCATCATATTCAATATCGAGCCGGTCTGCGAGCGCATCTGCTGACAAAGCGCCTGAAATCAACAACGCGCCATCACCGCGCTCAACAATGAGCGGCGCATCGCCTTCATCTTGGTCGCTCACAAAATTGCCCGCGATCGCAGTGAGAAGATCAACCGGCGTCACAATACCTTCAAAGTGGCCATATTCATCGTGCACCACCGCCATCGCAATTTCGGCTGATTGCAGCACGCGCAGCGCGTCCATTGCATCAAGCTGATCTGGGACGACCTCTGCCCGCCGCATCATATCGCGAATGACAACAGGCTCATTCGCAACCAGCTTGGCCAAAACCTCGCGCACTTTGATAATTCCCAGAATGCTATCAGGTGACCCTTCCGCCACCGGCAAAAGCGAATGCGGGCTTTCATCAATCGCGGCGAGAATTTGCGCTTCATCAGCATCGGCCTCGATCCAGTCTAATTCTGTGCGCGGGGTCATCATGTCGCGAACGGGACGCTCTGCAAGGCGGACAACGCCTGTCAGGATCTGATGCTGCTCTGCCTCGATCACACCAGAATTGGTGGCATCGGCAAAGATCATTTGGAGCTCTTCAGCTGTCACGCTGCTTGCCCCTTTGGATCGAATACCAAATAGGCGGATAATCCCGGCAGATGATGTATCAAGCACCCAGACGAGCGGCGCTGCAATCGTTGCCAGCAGCGCCATTGGCCGCGACATGACGACGGAGATGGGGATAGCCGAGCGCAAAGCGAGCTGTTTGGGCACCAGTTCGCCCACCACAACGCTCAAATACGTTGTCAAAGCGATCACAGAGATAAAGGCGATTTCGTTAGAGATATCGGCGGGCACACCAATCACGGCCAACCTTTCGCCTACGGGGGTCTCCAAACTCGCACCCGATAAAGCGCCGGTGATAATCGCGATTAACGTAATGCCGATTTGAACGGTTGAGAGGAATTTGCCCGGTTCCGCTGCCAATTTCAGCGCAACGCGCGCACCTGCTGAACCATCTTCGGCTTTCGCTTTCAATGTCGCTGGCTTTGCCGAAACAATAGCAAGTTCGGACATGGCAAAGACACCATTGAGCACAATGAGCCCAAAGATGAGTAGCAGGTCTGACCAAGGAAACGGTGTCACGCCGGTATCGCTAGCATAAAAGAGCGGGGATGAAAGTGGGTCAATGTGAACACGTCTGCATTTTCAAGCGCTATCGCGGAACATGGCTAACAAAGCGTTACATCCCATTCATAGACAGGCAAAGCAATTGGCGGCAGTGCCAAGGCGACCCGGCGCGGACAGCTTGCGGATGCACCTATTCGTATGCGAGGGTGTTTTTGGAAC
>JBCAZT010000049.1:0-18654 GCA_038532855.1 Pseudomonadota bacterium | reverse complement strand
GCCTTTGGCTCTCAGCGCATGCTCCGCATCGTGCAGCGGGATTCGATGGATCACTTCGAGGAGGCCTGTGCGCGAATTATGTTCAACTGTGCTGGTCGAAACCTTTTGCTGGTGAGCGACTGCTGGAGCCGCAAACATCAACATTACAATCAGGCCTGCAAGCAGTCGAGTCACTCGGGCTCTTCCTCCTTATCCTCTTCCTTGACGAGGACTTCGGCCATCAGGTCGCGACCTGTGCGTGATGTTGGATCGGGGCGCTTAAAAGCTTCAACACGGCTTTCGATGATCCGGCGCGGATAGTAATTGTTGTTGATGTCCGCATCAGCCGTCTCCCACTCGGGATCGAGCACAACTTCTTTAAGCTCTTTGTTTTTCGGGAAAACCAAAAGCTTGCTGACATTGCGTGAATTGCGCCGCCAAATTTCCGCCGGGATCATCATCCGTTCGGTCGTTCCATCGGTAAACCGCAGATCGAGGATGATCGGCATGACAAGGCCCCCGATGTTTGAGAAGCTGAGCGCGTAGTAGTTTTTGTCTTCCTCGATCGCACGATCGAACACCTGCCTTTCCCAGTCTTCCAGACCATCAAGGAAGCTCTCGTATTTCTTGCGGTCGCGCGGGGTTACAGTGAACTGATCATTCTCGTCATAGAAATCGGTGATACCGGGGTTTTCAAGGACCCAGATCGGCAGCCCCTGTTCGCGATTACGCCGTGCGCCGATATGCTCTGGTTCATCGGCCCGTTCCTGCCGACGACGCGCGAAATCGATATCGGGATTCTCGGTGTCGAGGCGCAACTTGTGAATTGCATCGAGCGAGATATCAACGTGATCGGTGGTGTAGAACCATCCGCGCCAGAACCAATCGAGGTCGGTTCCCGAAGCCTCTTCCATAGTGCGGAAGAAATCCGCCGGTGTTGGACGTTTGAATTTCCAGCGGCTCGCATACTCCCGAAGTGCAAAGTCGAATCGCTCGCGCCCAATGACAGTGTCGCGCAGAATGTGGTAAGCTGCCGATGGCTTGCCATAAGCGTTCGGACCGATGTTCAGGATGCTATCAGACTGGGTCATGATCGGGACCTGCTGGTCCGAAGTCATGTAGGGAATCAACTGGCGCGGAATGCTGCGGGTCCACGGCATGTCAGGGTCCCATTCATAACCCGCAACATTGTCGAGGAAGGAGTTGATGCCTTCGTCCATCCAGGTCCACTGGCGTTCATCCGAATTGACCGTCATCGGGAAATAAATATGCCCGATCTCGTGGATGACGACGCCGACGAGGAACACTTTCTCGGACTCCGAATATGTACGCGTACCATCATCCTGCAGCGTTGTGCGCGGACCGTTGAAAGTGATCATGGGATATTCCATCCCGCCGACTGGTCCATTCACTGATTGCGCAGTTGGGTAGGGATAATCGAAGGAAAAGCGCGAATAGACTTCCATCGTGTGGACCACGGCGGCCGTTGAGTATTTGCGCCATAGCTCGCCGCCTTCCTTGGGCCAGAACGACATAGCCATAACGACTTCGTTCTCAGCACCGGGCTGCCGGTGCCCCTGCGCATCCCAGGCGAATTTGCGGCTGGTCGCCCAAGCGAAGTCACGCACATTCTGCGCGGTAAATCGCCAAGTCTTGTTACCAGTAGGGTTCGACGATTCATTCGCTTCGGCTTCTTGCGGGGTCACGATGAATACTGGCTCATCGGCGTTTCGCGCGGTCGCCAAGCGCTGTCTTTGTGTTGCTGTCAGGACTTGTGTCGGATTGGTCAAAACTCCCGTGGAAGAGACGATGTGATCGTTGGGTACCGTCATCGTCACATCGTAGTCGCCGAATTCGAGTGTGAACTCGCCGCGCCCCAGGAACTCCTTGTTGTGCCAGCCTTCATAATCTGAGTAAGCGACAAGGCGTGGGAACCACTGTGCGAACAGGAATATGTCGTTCCCGCCTTTCCGTGGATCGTCAGGGAAGTGCTCGTAGCCCGAACGAGCGTAGATCACGTTCTCTTCGACAATATTGAAGGCCCAGTCGATGTTGAAGGTCACGCTTTGGCCCGGACGCAATGGCGTGGCCAAGTCGATCCGCATCAATGTGCCAACGATCGTATGGTCCAGCGCGCGCCCATTTGTCAGGCTTACCCGGCTGATGTCATAGCCATAGGTGTTGTCGGCCATTGCTTGTTGCCGTCGCAATTCCTCCATCGAAAGTCGCGCGGGCTTGTTTCCGCTTCCTGCTGAGACGACGGGTCCACGGCGCCCCGGACCGCCGAAGGTGTTGGTGAGCTCCGCCATCGAATCCTGTTTGAAGATATTCTGATCAAGCTGCATCCAGATCCACGGCAGAGTGTCCGGAGAGTTGTTTTTGTATGTGACCGTTGCGATGGCAGTCAGTCTGCGCTCGTCTTCTTCGAGCTCAGCCTCAATCCGGTAGTCGGCCTCCTGCTGCCAATACTGGTGGCCCGGCGCACCGCTGGCGTTGCGATAGACATTGGGATCGGGGAGGACTTCGTCCAGCTGCCGGAACTTGTCTTCGAAATCGCCTTTAGTTTGCTGAATACCCTGAGCGTTGGCGGGAACGGAGATGAGCAGCGCAAACAGCAGGATGAAAAAACGCAATGTGATATCCTTCGATTATGGGACAAACGAAAGTGCCTTAAGAGGCACGCTGGCCTTGTGCGTATGCCGAGCGGCCTTATTCCCTGTTGCCCAAATACCTAAACCAGACCTATGATATAAAGTCTCCTCGGATCAATCGGGCAAGGAAAAACGTGCCAGAACACGAGATAATTGCAGCAGCATACCAAGCTGAAGTCGAGAAAGCCCGCAAGCTCTTGCGCAACGCTGTTAGCGAAGCTGATGAAAATTGGATCTCGAAACCTGCTATCAGCGATGCCCTTTTCCTTGAGTTCATCGAGACGGCTTGCCAGTGCACCAGTCCAGCTGATCTTGCGGCGCAAATAACCGAGGTGGCAGACCGATTGGTCAACTCACGAGCGCGTGCTCACTGAAAATGGGAATTCCTGCAAACTATGGCGACCCTTACCTATCTGACAACTACGCATTTCGACTTTGGCGCTCTCGATCAGTTGCCCAGCGAATTAAAGAAATCAGGGATCGAAAAACCCTTCATCGCGACCGATGGCGGCCTTGTAGCTGCCGGAATTGTCGAAAGGGTGGTCAACACCCTCGGTGGCGAAACGCAGCACGTCGTCTTCGATGAAACGCCCGGCAACCCGACCGAAGAAGCCGTCAAGGCGGCGCTAGATCTTTATACTGCCAATGGATGTGATGGCATCATTGCATTGGGCGGAGGCTCCTCAATGGATCTTGGTAAAGCGGTTGGGCTTCTTGCCGAAAGTGGAGGGCAACTTGCTCAATATGACCCCCTGACAGGCGGCGCAAAGAACATAAAGTCGGTAGCACCGCTCATTGCCATCCCGACAACGTCTGGCACTGGAAGCGAGGTCTCTGTCGGGTTTGTCATCATTCTTGAAGATGGACGCAAAATGACCTTTGCAAGCCCGCTGTTTATTCCCAAAGCGGCTATCTGCGATCCCGAACTTACCATGGGTTTGCCAGCGGCGATGACGGCTGCGACTGGCATGGACGCGATTACGCATTGCATCGAGACGTTTTTGACACCGCAAGTCAACCCGCCGGCTGAAGGGGTCGCGCTCGACGGCTTATGGCGTGGCTGGCAGCACCTTCCGCGCGCCGTAAAGGATGGCTCCGATAAGGAAGCACGGTGGCAGATGATGATGTGTTCGACCGAGGGAGCGCTTGCCTTTATCAAAGGTCTTGGCGCGGTGCATGCTATGAGTCATGCGGCCGGTCGCATCCGACGTGTGAATCCGCATCACGGGACGTTGAACGCTGTTTTTCTCCCGGCTGTACTCCGTTTCAACGAAAGCGAATGTGAGGCAAAGTATGAGCGCTTGCGCGAGGCGATGGGGTTGGAGCCGGGGGCTGACTTAGCGCTGGCAGTGGAAGCGATGAATGCGCAAATCGGAATCCCGTCAGGCCTTTTGGCGATGGGTATCGAAGAAAACGATATCGCTGAGATGGTGGAATATGCGCTGAAGGATCTTTCCGCCCGCTCAAACCCCCGGCGTGCCTCTGCTGAGGAATTTGAGGCGATGATCCGTGAGTCCCTTTGATGGTCAGTCAACGTTAAATCCTGGAGAGTTGAACAATAGTTGCGGCTCGTACCCGGTCACGTTACCCAGCGGATTCTCCGGCTCGGGCAATGCAACTTGGCTCAATCACCGACTTCAAAAGAAAGCCATCGATGTCTGATCTACAGACTCAAATTGATTGGATTGCGCGCCTCGTGCGGCATGACACCACATCGCGCAATTCGAATCTTAACCTCATCAAAGATGTTGAAGGCTACCTCGCTGAGCATGGGGTAGCCGCAACGCGGGTACCGAACGAGGATGGCACCAAAGCGAATATGTACTTTTCTGTCGGACCAGCGGTGGAAGGTGGTGTTGTTCTTTCCGGTCACACGGACGTGGTACCGGTGGACGGCCAGCCTTGGGACACAGATCCCTGGATCGTAGTTGAAAAGGACGAAAAGCTATTCGGTCGCGGTACCGCTGACATGAAGAGTTTCTCCGCAATCGGACTGTCGCTCCTGCCCGACATGCTCGCTGCCAACCTCAAGCGGCCTATCCACTTCGCTCTTAGCTATGATGAGGAAGTGGGGCTGTTGGGAGCTCCCTCAATGATCCGGGAGATAAAAGACCTTGTCCCTATCCCTGCGGCTGTGATCGTTGGTGAACCGACCAACATGAAGGTGGTCGATGGGCAGAAAGGGATTGCTGTCTTCCGTACGGAGATAACGGGCCATGAAGCACATTCCAGTCAGCCTCATCGCGGCGCCAGCGCGATCATGGCAGCCGGCAGGCTGATGGCAAAGATAGCCGAGATGACCGAGCGGCGGCGGCTTGATGCGCCCGAGGACTCGCCCTTCACTCCGGCCTATACAACGATGTCGGTCGGATTGATCGAAGGAGGAACGGCTGCCAATATCCTCGCACGACGTTGCGGCTTCACATGGGATGTGCGCGCAATGCCGGGTGACGATGTCGCCGCGATCCGGGGCGAGTTCGATGCCAAAGCCAACGTTATTCTTGCCGAGATGCGGGCAATCGCGCCTGAATGCGAGATTACAACTGAAACACTGGCTGACGGACCGCCGCTGATGCCTGAATCTGTCAATCCGGCTGCAGAGCTTGCGCATAAGCTAACGGGGGCGAATGGCCGCAGTTCGGTCTCTTATGCGGCTGAAGCAGGTCAGTTTCAGCAAGCAGGCTTTCCAACGGTCATTTGCGGCCCCGGTTCGATCGATCAGGCGCACCAGCCCAACGAATTCATCAAGATGAGCCAGATCGCTGAAGGCACCCGCTTCATGCTCAATTTGATCCAGCATCTAAGCGCTTAGGCCCGCACTCCGGCAAAGGCCTTTCGATGGTCTTCGGGTTGGCTTTGGGTCAAAAGGCTCACTACGATTAAGACCGGAACATGGACGAGCAGCCCAAGCATACCTTCGTGCAAGTCATAGGGGCGAAGATCGGTACCGAAATAGCCGCTCAGAAAGAAGAACGCAGCTGTGCACGAACCTGCAACAAATCCAGCGATAACGCCTGCCGTGGTAGCGCGCTGCCAATAGAGCGCCGCGACGATTGGCGGTGCGAGTTGGCAGATGATGCCATAGGCCGTGAGCAGCAAAACCACCAGCGAGACGCCTTCGGCGACTGCGAAAAGATAGGCGATCGCGCCAGCACACAGAACGAAGGTCTGTATCAATCGTCGACGCGCCTCGTCTGACAACGGCTTGAAGGGGCGGATACCATCCTCAACCGTCACGGATGCGGCTGCGTGCATCAGCGAATCTCCGGTAGACATGGAAGCCGACAGCGCGCCTGCGCAAAACAGGCCTACCACTATAGCAGGCAATTCCGCATTGAGTATCATAAAGGGCAGGATGAAGTCCGACGAGGGAGGGCTTTGCGGGTAGAGCACTCCGGCGAACCCGATCAGGAAAACCGGTATCAGGAACAACTGAAACGTCGGAAACAGCACCACCGTCTTGCGAAGCGTGTTGTCCGAACGTGCGGTGAAGGCTTTCATGAACAGATGCGGCCACATCATCAGTCCAACGGCGGATACTATAATGGCGCTTGAATAGCCGCCCCAGCTCCATGGTTCACCCGTTGCAGTCAGGCCCGGCATCGACAGCAATTCGGGTCGCTCGGCCAAGATTCGGGTAAACATCTCTCCGATACCGCCATAGAGTGAAATCGGCAGGTAAAGCCCAAGCGTCCACGCGATGGTCAGCATGAATATACCCTGGAAAGTATTGGTCCACCCCACCGCCGCCACGCCCGAGAACAAGACATAGATTGTCACAATGCCGTAGGCGATGGCGGCCCCGGCCCACAGCGGAACATGCCCTTCGGTTACTGCCTCTATCACGATCCCGGCACCGCGCATCTGCAAGGTGATGTAGGGAATGAATGCGAGCACGGTTAGCACCGCGATCATAAGCGATAGCGTTCGCGAGGGGAAACGGCCGCAGATCAACTGTGCCTGCGTCACGTATCCATGGCGACGCCCCAGCGCCGCTGCCTTCGGCCCGATGAAGAAGTATGGTACGACCCCCAGAACGCCGTAACACAAAATGTAAAACGCCGCTGCACCGCGGCTGTATGCCCAACCCGGTCCTCCCAGAAACGCAAAGGCTGAGAAGATCGAAGCGCCCAGCACAAAGTACATAACAAGCAGGCCGAAGTCGCGATCTCCTGCGACATAGCCCTGAACGCTTTTCGAAGCTCGTCGCCCGGACAACAGCCCGATAGCCAATGTGACGCCAAGATAGAGCGCGATAACCAGCGCTATGACTTGCCAACGCTCCAAGCTCTAATCCTCCGAACGCTGTTCGCTTGCATACAAGATGGCGAGCAAGCACAGCGCGATCACGATCAGGATCGCGATACAGAACAGGTTAAAGGGCAACCCAAAAACCAATGGGCCAACCGTGTTGATCAGAATTGCCCCGGGCCAGGTGGTGAAGAACAGGAATAGCAACAGGTAGGCGGCGACAATCCACCTGACAGTCTGAATTCTCAATGTGTGATCCTCTGTTTTGAGATTGCCCCTTATCAAGCTAGGCGTTGAGGCACTCAAGACAAATCGCCCTTCAGTTACAGCTTTGCTGCAAATGATCAGGATCTGAAAGGCAATGTCAGCTCCCACCCCCAGAAGCGGACGTGGCCTTCTAGCTCACATTTGAACGCAAGCGGAACGTCCACTTTTGTTTAGGCCCTTCTCTTTCCTACACCGCCTTTGCTTACCAAACTCGCTGCTGGCTCTTTCAAAACTGAATCCCCAAACCTGAGTGAAACGCGTTTCATGTTGGAGAAGCGTAACCCTCTCTTGCTGCACTTATAGTTGTGATAAATATAAGAAACATTGCGCGCAGCCGGGTTACACTGTGTAACCTTTGTAACCCTCGGTTTGAAATAATCGGAAAGTTCACCTTTGCGTCTGCGCGCAAGTTCCGGATCTAGCCCTGATGGGAATTGGCGTTCGATTTGCTCACTATGCTCACGCTGTTTTCACCCGCGCGTTTTGTCCCATTCGACAAACTCGTAAGCGATTGAGCCTTCTACAAGGCGCTCCCAGATATCGCCGATGACGTCGCCCGGTAAATCGCGCGCCTCGGCATCCGCCACAGCCGCGTTGATAACGGCAGCCTTGCGTTCTTCATCACGCACAGCCTCACGCGTTGGCTTTATCCGAGCAGCTGCACGCATATAACCAAAGCGCCGTTCCAAAAGCGCCACCAGCTCACGATCCGTAGCATCCACGCCAGCGCGCACATCAAGCATTGTTGAGCATTCTTCTGGGGCTTTGGGCATTGTGTTACGAACTTCCAAGATAGTTGCGGCGAAACTCCGCCGCGAATTCAGCGAAACGCCCCTGCCCAATGGCATCGCGTATCGCCTTCATCAAGGATTGATAGAAAGCGAGATTGTGCTCGGTAACGAGCATAGCGCCCAAAATCTCACCTGACTTTTGCAAATGATGCAAATAAGCTTTCGAATAATCGCGCGATGCAGCGCAATCGGAGGTGGGGTCCAATGGCTCTTTGTCTTCTGCAAAGCGGGCATTGCGCAGGTTTATCGGGCCATTCCAGGTGAAAGCCTGACCATTGCGGCCTGAACGTGTCGGAAGGACACAATCGAACATATCGATCCCGCGCTCCACCCCACCGACCAAATCATCGGGTTTGCCGACCCCCATAAGATAGCGCGGGCGATCTTTTGGCAGCTGATCGGGCGCATAATCTAGGACACCAAACATCGCCTCTTGCCCCTCGCCCACGGCAAGGCCGCCGACAGCGTAGCCATCAAAACCGATGTCGATGAGTTTGTCTGCGCTTACTTTGCGCAAATCTTCATCCAAAGCGCCTTGTTGAATACCGAATAGGGCTGATCGTGCCGCGTGTTCCTCTCCTGCATCAAAACCATCGCGGCTTCGCTTTGCCCAACGCATCGACATTTCCATGCTTGCCGCGATCTCATCACGTGGGCGATCTGCGCGGGGGCATTCATCGAACGCCATGACGATGTCAGAGCCCAGCAGCCGCTGAATTTCCATCGAGCGTTCAGGCGTCAGCATGTGTTTGGAGCCATCCAAGTGACTGCGAAATTCCACGCCCTTTTCCGTTAGCTTGTTAAGGTCAGACAGGCTCATCACCTGATAGCCGCCGCTATCGGTCAGAATGGGGCGTTCCCAACGCATAAATTCATGCAAGCCACCCAGTTTCGCAACCCGCTCTGCCCCCGGACGCAGCATCAGATGGTAGGTGTTACCAAGGATGATATCCGCCCCCAATGCGCGCACGCTTTCCGGCTTCATTGCCTTTACTGTCGCAGCAGTGCCCACGGGCATAAAGGCAGGCGTGCGGATTTCTCCACGCTGCATCTCAATGACGCCAGTGCGCGCTTTTCCATCGGTTGCGTTGAGAGTGAATTTGAAGCGATTGCTCATAGCTGGAGCGCCTAGGGAAGCAAAAGCGATGAGTCACCATAGGAATAGAAACGGTACTCATTCTCGATCGCATGTGCGTATGCAGCCAGCATTCTATCGCGGCCCATCAAGGCGCTGACCAGCATCAGCAATGTGGATTTTGGAAGGTGAAAATTGGTCATCAGACCATCGACGCCTTTGAATGTGTATCCCGGCGTGATGAAAATATCAGTATCCCCTTCAAAGGGGGCAAATCTACGGGAATTGTCAGCTGCGCTTTCGAGCAAGCGAAGAGATGTAGTCCCGACAGCGATGATACGGCGACCTGCTGCACGGGCTGCGTTCAGCCTTTCCGCAGTGTCTTGGGTAATGACCCCGAATTCGGAATGCATTGTGTGATCATCCGTGTCGTCGGCTTTGACTGGAAGGAACGTGCCCGCCCCAACATGCAGAGTGAGAGTTTCACGCGCCACGCCTCGGTCATCCAGCGCCTTGACCAAACGGTCGGTAAAATGCAGCGATGCTGTTGGCGCGGCGACGGCTCCGGGCTTTTCGGCAAACATCGTCTGATAATCTTCAAGATCCGCTTCATCCACGCCGCGTTTTTGAGCGATATAGGGTGGTAAAGGCATAGTCCCTGCTCGGTCCAAAAGAACTTCAACCGGGTCATCCCCTTCGAAAGCAAGGGTGAGTGAGCCATCTTCATGCCGTTCCTCAGCAATGGCTGTCACTCCGCCACCAAAGATCAATTGATCACCGATTTTCACCCGCTTTGCATTACGGACAAAGGCCTGCCAACGGCGCAGATCCAGTCTTTCGTGAAGCGTTGCGCCAATCTTTGCCTCGCCCCCTGCGCGCCTGCCTTCAAGCTGGGCTGGGATTACGCGCGTGTCGTTGAAAACGAGGACATCGCCGGGATGAAGGCATTGTGGCAGATCAAGGACGCCTTTATCCTCGAATGCGGCATCACGCCCCTGCACCACCAGCATACGCGCGGCATCGCGCGGGCGGACGGGGCGCAGGGCAATGCGTTCTTGCGGGAGCTCAAAATCAAATAGGTCAACTTTCATCGCGCCTGCCCCTAGTCAGAGGGACGACACAAGGAAAGAGATTTACTGAAGAGGCGCGTTGAGCAGATCGGCTGTAATCTCTGGCTCAACGGTAGGCGCAGCAGCAACCGGTGGTGGGCGATTGTCGCTTGCCAAGGAAGCCTGCAAAATGCGCGTAGGATCTTGCGGAGGCTCGCCTTTGTTGATCGCATCAACACCGGCCATATTCGAAATGACACGGCCAAAATTGGTGTAGCGCTTGTCCAAGCTAAAGCGCGGATAAAACACGATGAAGAACTGGCTGTTTGCGCTGTCTTCTTCGGTTGCGCGCGCCATGGCCAAAGTCCCGCGGACATGCGGCATGGGGTTAAATTCTGCCTTGAGATCGGGAAGCTCTGACCCACCTTGGCCTGTACCAGTTGGATCGCCGCCCTGGGCCATAAACCCATCGATAACACGGTGGAAAATGATCCCGTCGTAAAACCCGCGGCGAGTGAGCTCTTTAATCCGCTCAACATGACTTGGCGCCCATTCAGGCATCAAGCGGATCGAAACCCGTTCACCATTCGACAGGTCAAGCACCCACACATTTTCAGGCTCTACGCTCGCATCATATTTGATGGGGGCATAAGTGAAAGACGATGTTGGCGCGGGCTCTTCTTCATCCTGCGCAAACGCGGATGATGGAGCCATAGTCATAGCCGCGGCTGCCAAAGCCGCTAAGGGTGTTTTATAAGACATAATTTTTGCAATCATGGCGCGCTCTTTATCGGGGGCTGACTGACACTTCAATGAATGAAACAGCGCCCTGCCCCACAAATTCCCCAGCTCAATAGTCTCCGCGTCGGCCGATTTTCTCGACCCGAGCGATCACATCTTTGCAGACCTGCTCGCTGACAAACGGGGTGATGTCGCCACCATAGATCGCGATTTCCTTGACAAGTTTGGACGCGATGGGCTGCAAAGAGACATCCGCCATCAAAAAGACCGTCTCAATTTCGGCATCCAATTGCTGGTTCATCCCCGCCATTTGATATTCGTATTCAAAATCAGCGACAGCACGAAGCCCGCGCACGATCACGCTGGCGCCTTGTGCACGGGCGAATTTCATCAAAAGCGCGTCAAATCCGACGACTTTGACATTATCCAACCCCAAAGCCTTAGCTTCCCGCTCTACCATGGCGAGCCGTTCCTCGGTGGTGAACATGGGGTTTTTGGAAGGATTGGTGGTGACGCCAATGATAAGATCATCAACCAGCTTAGCCCCGCGCCGAATGATGTCGGCATGGCCAAGAGTGATGGGGTCAAAGGTTCCGGGGTAGATCCCGATGCGACGTGTCATGAAGAAGTCTCCTCCCACCTAATCTCGAAATTGGAATTGCCATCGTGCGGCTTGATGATGATCTTCTCCAAAGAGTCTTCATCCATCTTGAAACTAAATGTGTCGAAACTGTCTCGCGAGAAGCCCAGATCGCTCATGCCCTTGCGGAGCGACGTTATGCAATTGCTATCAGCTTCATAAGTCCGCTGGAATATACGGCCTCCAGCCTCAAGATCGCGTCCATCCAAATTGGTTAGCCTGACATCTTCACAAGCATCTGCTGCAAAACGTACGATAAAGCTCTCTTCCCAATGATGCGTCTCTCGCTCGCAAGACATAAGAGCGAGGCTCAGGGGCATCACAATCAACGCGCGATGTCTCACCGGTCCCGCTCAACAATAAAGCGTGCCAGCGCGCGCAGCATATCAGCCTCGGAACCATAAGACCCAAGCCTCTCCACAGCTTGATCCACCAGCACACTTGCCTGATCGCGCGCCTTGTCCGTGCCCATTAAAGTCACAAAAGTCTGCTTGCCTTGTTCGTCATCCTTGCGCAGCGCTTTTCCGGCCAATTCTTCATCACCGGTCACATCAAGCAAGTCATCGGCAATCTGAAACGCTAGGCCAATATCGCGAGCATAGGCGCGAAGATTGCTGCGACCTTCGGGCGGGACTTTGCCGAGGATTGCGCCCATTTCGACACTCGCTGCCAGCAAAGCGCCGGTTTTCAATTGCTGCAGACGGGTGATCGCTTGAAGGTCATATTCAACGCCCTCTTCATCAGCGACGATATCCATCATCTGGCCGCCAGCCATGCCGTTCATTCCGCTGGCCTGTCCCAAAGTCGCAATCAATTCTGACCGGGTGAAAGGATCCGCGCTGGTCCCGCTATCCGCCAAAATCTCAAACGCCAGTGCGTGCAGCGCGTCGCCTGCAAGAACAGCGGTGGCTTCATCGTATTTGTGATGCAAAGTCGGCTTGCCATGGCGCAGATCATCATCATCCATGCACGGCAAGTCATCATGGATCAGCGAATAGACATGGATCGCCTCAATCGCGCAGCCTGCTCGTAAAGCCGCATCGCGGTCCACCCCGAACAATTCCGCCGTGCTTACCACCAATAAGGGGCGCACGCGTTTGCCACCGCCAATCGCTGCATATCGCATCGCTTCGATCAGGCGCGCGCTGGTGTCATCGGGAACAGGCAAAAACGCATCAAAGACCGAATCAATTTCAGCCTGAACCCGTTTTAAGCCGGTGCTGAGAATATCTGTATCAACCCCCACAAGCATGCCCTCAGTCAGCCTTATCGAAAGGCGCTGTTCCCGAAGGTGCCCCATTTGGTCCGGTTACAATCTTCTCAATCCGCGCTTGCGCCGCATCAAGGCGTTTCTGGCAGGCCTCACGCAATTTCTCACCGCGTTCATAAAGGTCGATGGATTTATCAAGCGGCACGTCCCCGCGTTCCAATTGCTGCACGATCTGCTCCAACGCGACCAAGGCATCTTCAAAGCTGAGATCAGCGATGTCGCCATCAGCGACCGAACCATTATTAGCATCATTCATAAAGGCGAGCATTGACCGCGCGAGCCATCCCGGTCAAGACTTCGCGTCAAGTGGGGGGAATAACCACAGATGAAAACATGGGTTGTCGCCTATTGCATCGCTGCCGTCATCTTTGGCGCATTGGATGCTGTTTGGTTGAATTGGGCAGGCCCTAACCTTTACCAACCCACAATCGGCCCGATCATGGCAGAAAGCATCAATCTGGGTGCGGCAGGGGCGTTCTACTTCATATATCTTGCGGGCATGGTCTGGTTCGCCATTCGGCCCGGCATCAAAAGTGCAAGCGCACGGTCAGCCTTACTCAACGGCGCATTGCTGGGCGCGCTTTGTTACGCAACATTCGATTTGACCAGCCAAGCAGTGTTTAAGGTTTGGGCGACACACATAACAATCCTCGATATCGCATGGGGCGCGTTTGCAACCGGAACAACCAGCGCATTGGCGACATGGATTGTTTTGCGAATTGCCCCGCTAAACCCCTCTCAAGGTGTGAAGGAATAGACAAAAAAGCATGTTCATTGGTCACTTCGCCCCTGCCATCATCGCCGCATCTGTAACGCAGCGCCGCCGCAACAGCCCCGGCCTTGCTACCATGTTTATTGCTGCACAATTGGTCGATTGGGCATTTTTCAGTCTCGCTTTCTTTGGGATTGAGAAAATGCGGATTGAACCGGGCGCAACCAAGATGGTGCCGTTTGATTTGTATCACCTGCCCTACACGCACAGCCTTTTGGGCACAGGCGGATTTGCGATAGCTTTCGCAATCCTCGTCTGGATAAAGTTTCGAGACTGGGTCGGGGCATTGCTTGTGGGACTTGTGGTCCTTTCCCATTGGCTTCTCGACTGGCTAACACACCGCCCCGATCTTACGCTTAATGGCAGCGGGCAAACCTATGGCCTTGGCCTTTGGAATTATCCGGTCATCGCAATGCCGCTTGAGATTGGGATCGTCCTTGGCAGCTTTGTATTTTACATCCGTCGCAGCAGAGGCCCGCTTTTGCCGCCCGCCTTGTTTTTGATTGCGCTGTTACTGCTGCAAGCCATCAACTGGTTTGCCCCCCATCCCGAAGTCGTAGGTCCCGCGATTTACGCCCAAGCTTTGCTTGCCTTTGCGATTTTAACCGGATTTGCGTGGTGGCTTGGGGAGAACCGCTATGGGATGAGGAAAGCCGGCTTGGCCTCACCGTCTACCTGACTTATGGGCATGGCCCATGAGCACAGCATCTTCCCCCATTACACCCGAAGTCGTCGAACAACACGGGCTTAGCCCTGAAGAATATGAGCGCGTGCTCGCCGGGCTTGGCCGTGAGCCAAACTTGGTTGAGCTCGGCATCTTTTCAGTAATGTGGTCAGAGCATTGCAGCTACAAATCCTCGCGGCTGCATTTGAAGAAGCTTCCGACTGAAGCGGAGTGGGTGATTTGCGGGCCCGGAGAAAATGCGGGCGTCATCGACATCGGCGATGGTCAGGCGGCCATCTTCAAGATGGAGAGCCATAACCACCCCTCTTACATTGAACCCTATCAGGGGGCAGCAACGGGCGTTGGCGGCATCCTTCGCGATGTCTTTACGATGGGTGCACGTCCAGTGGCGAATGCCAATGCGCTGCGGTTTGGTCGGCCAGAACACCCCAAGATGAAGCACCTCGTTCAAGGCGTAGTTGCTGGAATTGGCGGATATGGCAATTGCGTGGGAGTGCCGACCGTGTGCGGGGAGACAAATTTCCACCCCGCCTATGATGGCAATATCCTTGTGAACGCGATGACGGTGGGCGTCGCGGATGCGGATAAGATTTTCTATTCCGCCGCAACGGGCGTGGGCAATCCGATTGTCTATGTCGGCTCTAAAACCGGGCGCGATGGGATTCATGGCGCAACTATGGCTAGCGCGGATTTTGAGGAAGATGCCGAAGCCAAGCGGCCCACGGTGCAAGTGGGCGATCCGTTTACAGAGAAATTGTTGATCGAAGCGTGCCTGGAACTGATGGCGACCGATGCGATTGTCGCTATTCAGGATATGGGCGCAGCGGGCCTCACTTCCTCCAGCGTTGAAATGGCGACCAATGGCAAAGCGGGCATTCGGCTCGACATGGATAAAGTGCCCTGCCGCGAAGAAGGCATGACGCCTTACGAAATGATGCTGAGCGAGAGCCAAGAGCGCATGCTGATGGTGCTGAAACCCGGCAAAGAAGCGATGGCGCAGTCTATTTTCGAGAAGTGGGAGCTCGATTTCGCGGTCATCGGCGAGGTTACCGACACTCAGCACATGGTTCTAGAATTTGGCGGAGAGGTTGTATGCGACATTCCGCTTGGGCCACTTGCTGCTGACGCGCCCGAATATGACAGGCCGTATTTGTCGAAAGAAGAATACACCGCTTGGGCTGAGATTAAGCCTATGGACGATGTTCCGACTTGCGATGATCCGGGAGCCGATTTGCTCAAGCTGATGGCGAGCCCAGCCCTTGCCTCGCGCGGCTGGATTTCACAGCAATATGACAGCCAAGTGATGGGTGACACGCTGCAAACGGGCGGTGATGCAGGCGTGGTGCGCGTGCATGGCACGGACAAAGCGCTGGCGCTCTCCACCGATTGCACGCCGCGTTATGTCTATGCCGACCCGTATGAAGGCGGAAAACAAGCGATTGCGGAAGCTTACCGCAACCTATGCGCGGTTGGCGCGAGACCCCTTGCGGTGACCAATTGCTTGAACTTTGCAAACCCCCAGCGGCCCGAGATTATGGCGCAATTTGTCCACGCGCTGGAGGGTATGGGCGATGCGTGCCGCGCTTTGGACTTCCCAATCGTCTCGGGGAATGTGTCTCTTTACAATGAGAGCAAGGCAACCGGCGGCGGCAGTGCGATCCTGCCCACCCCCGCGATTGGCGGCGTTGGCATTATTGATGATGCAGAAAGCATGGTCACCAGTGCATTCAAAGCCGAGGGCGATGCGATCTATCTCGTCGCGCCTGAATTTTGGGCGAAGCCTGATCCGACCCGATCGCATCTGGGCAAATCGCTTTGGCTCGATGTCGTAAAGGGCCGCGATGAAGGCCGCGCACCTCCTGTCAATCTTGCAGCTGAGGTTGGTGCAGGCCAGATTGTGCGCAAGCTTATCGGCGAAGGATTGCTGAGCGCGGTGCATGACGTGTCCGATGGCGGGCTGGCTGTGGCTTTAGCCGAAATGGCGCTTTCGGGCGGCATTGGGGCGGATGTTAGCGGGCATGATGCATATTCAAAGGCGCAATGGTGGTTTGGCGAAGACCAAGCGCGCTATGTCATAACGGTTGCGCCGGAAAAGGCTGATGCATTCAACCGGATTGTCGCTGAAGGGCCTGATGTGGAAGAAGCAGAAATGGTGGGCTTCACGCGGATTGGCACGGTTGGCGGCGACGGCGTGCTGGGCGTCTCGATTGATGATCTGCGCGCGGCTCACCAATCCTTCTTCGATGATTGGATGAACGGATAGACGCTGTCCAACCTATCCTCCACTACGCTGGGCATTGGCTCGTTCCCTTTGCCATCGGCTGGCTGATTTGGCGCGAGAAGTGGTGGCAGGCAGGTCTTGTTATAGCCAGCGCTAACCTCATCGACATAGACCACCTGCTCGCTGATCCGATTTTCGATCCGAACCGATGCTCTATCGGTTTCCACCTGCTGCATGGATGGCAAGCTGCCCTTGCCTTTGCCGCGATGCTGCTCGTACCCAAGTGGTGGATACGCGCGCTTGGTCTGGGCGCGCTTTGGCATCTCGTGGTGGACTATGGCGATTGCGTGATGCAGACACTTTAAAGTGAATGGCGCAACTCAAAATCCCGGCCAAAACCCCGGCATGAACGCTACGCTCGGCCTCGTCGCCTTCATCGTGTTTATCGACATGATGGGGATCGGTTTGATCGTGCCTGTTATGCCTTCGCTTTTGGAGCAAATGACAGGACTTGGCGAAGACCAAACCGCCAATATTGGCGGCTGGCTGCTGTTTGCCTATGCCGTTATGCAATTTCTGTTTGCACCCATTATAGGCGGGCTCTCAGACCGGTTTGGCAGACGCCCGATCTTGCTAGTTACGGTGTTTCTTCTCGGCATTGATTACATCATCATGGCTATTGCGCCTGACTTGTGGTGGCTTTTTGTCGGCCGCATACTATCGGGCATTATGGGCGCGAGCTGGGCGGCAGCAAATTCCTGCATTGCCGATATGGCAGGCCCCGAAGATCGCGGGCGCTTGTTCGGAATGTTGGGCGGAGCTGGCGCTGCGGGATTTGTGATTGGCCCAGCGATAGGCGGTATTCTCGGCGAATATTCGGTCCGCGCGCCGTTTTATGCCTCCGCAATCTTTTGCATTGGCGGGGCGTTAATCGGATATATCGCCCTGCGCGAAACGCTCCCGAAAGAACGACGCCGTACTTTTACTTTAGCCAGAGCCAATCCGCTGGGAACGATCATGGAAATGGCGCGGACCCCGCTCGTGCTAGGCTTTCTTGGGGTCATTTTTCTGATCCAATTGGCCGGGCAATCCACCATGTCGGTTTGGTCATATTACACCCGCCTCAAATTTGACTGGGGCGAGTTTGAGATTGGCATGGGCGTTGGCTTTTACGGATTAATGCTCGTCTTTACGCAAGGATGGTTGACGGGCGTTCTGATTAAGCGTTTTGGCGTCAAAGCAACCGCAATTGGCGGGCTTGTGATTGGCCTTCAATCCTATGTCTTCATGGCGATTGCACCAAACAGCATTTTCCTTATGGTCGCCATCATCATTGGAAGTATCGCCGGCATAACATTCCCCGCACTTCAACAAATGATGAGCCAGCGAATTGCCGAGGATGCACAAGGCGAATTGCAGGGCGCGGTTGCCTCTACAATGAGCATCACCAGCATTTTTGGACCTGTCATGATGACAAGCGTCTTTGCCGTTTATGCAGATAATCAGGGCACCTATTTTCCCGGAGCGCCATTCGTTCTGGCTGCCGCCATCGGCTATACGGGGCTTGCTCTTTTGTGGGGCTTGAGCCGCCGCATTACGTCCTAAAACGAGCGTAACCGATCAGGCCGCCTCTGGCGTCAAAGCGAGATCCTGCGCTGTATTGCCCTCTGCTTCAAGCTGTTTGAGGCATTCGCTATACAGAACGGGCTTGCCAATATTCATCCGCGCGCGCGCTTCATCGATGTCTTCGCGCATCACCGCTTCGACATCCATATGGGCCAATTTCGCGGCAGCCGCACCAAGGCGCTGTCCTTCGAGCACGGCGCCGTAAAGCGGAGCCGAGGTGCCAGTGGCTTTCTTGATTTGACGAGCAGCAGCAAAGCCGATGAACTGCACGCCGCGATTGTAATTTTGCGAATAGGAAAAGCCTAGCAGGGATGCCTCACCCAAAGCATCACGGCCATATCCGGTGAGCACATGAAACAGGTCGTGTGTATCGCGCAGGCGGTTGAAATACCACTGCGTCAAATCCTGAGGGCGATCTTCTGGAGGAGAGAATTTGTGACTTTCTTCAACCAAACCAGCAGCGCTTAACCCTTCGCGCTTCATAAACGCAATATAGTGCTTCGCCACGCTGTTCTCGCCGCAATCGGCCCAGCGTGCATGATCATCAAGCATAACTGCCAGGTCAGATTGAGAGCGCAGGAAACGCTGCCCTTCATCTGACTGGATGAAATCGCGTGCCTGTGCGTGGCTTTTCTT
>JBCAZT010000048.1:0-19218 GCA_038532855.1 Pseudomonadota bacterium | reverse complement strand
GGATGAAGAAACCGGCGAGCTGATGTTCTTCAACCACTTTGGGATGGGCAGAGACGCCGTCCAATGGCCCCCAAGAAGCCTTGCCAAGGTTCTCCAGCGTCACCGGGTCCATCTGCCACGCTTCCCCGCATTGATAGAGCGTTGCGAGCGCAACGCCGGAATGCACGATAATATCGGTGGAGGCGGTGTCTTTCAGGCTGCCATGCGCGCCAAAGCCGGGGCGTTTGGAAAGCGCAGGCGGGTCCATCAATCCGCCCCACAATGCCTCGCCTGCGATTTGTTCTGCCTCAAAGCAGTGAGTGCGCACAAAGCGATTGCGATAGCTCGCTTTCCCGCCAGAAATGCTGACCTGATGCACCATCGCATCGCCATCAAAAGGGTGATGCCGGCCAAGCGGCTGGTGAACGGGGTTTTCGGTGTTGCGCAGATAAATCCCGTCAATATCGGCAGGGATTTCGCCTTGGATCACGTCAAGCTCATCCACATCCACCTCTTCATGAAGCGGGGTCCAAGCGCCCGATAAATAGGGGTGGTTGGATGGCTTAAGGCTGGTTTTAACAGGCGGCTGGCGTGTGATCTGCATCAAGGTGTCTCCCGGTCAGTAGCCTAGCGAATGATGCAGAGGGGGAAAAGAGAATGTAGAATTTTGAAGGCGAATTTGATCTCGATCAATGAAATTCCGCGCTCCCTTGCTCATTATCCGAGTTGAAAGGGGATAAGTCATGAAATCGATACTGCTTCACATTGAAGGCGATGAGGGCATGGAGGCTCGGCTCCAATTTGCGCTTGATCTTGCCCGGTCGCAAAACGGCCATATCACCTGCCTTCAGTCTGTGAATTTCGAGATTTTTGCGCCCGGTGATTTCTATGGCTCTGCCATGGCAGCTGCGCTTCCCGCGTTACAAAAAGCGGCTAAAGAATTGCGAGCTAAAATCGAAGCGCAATTGTCGCATGAAGATGTCTCGTGGGAATGGCAATATCAGCCAGGGATGGCGGAGACCAAGCTGCTTGAATTTGCGGCACTGCAAGATGTTATACTGGTTGGGCCACGTGATCCGGGGGAAAAGCGGCGCGTTGCCTCCATTATGGTGGGCGAATTGCTGCTGCGCTCGTCCACTCCGGTCTTGGTTATACCTCCTGATGGGAAAGGGTATGACGCCAAAGCGCCCGTTTTGATTGCGTGGAACAATTCACCTGAAGCCTGCGCTGCACTGCGAGCTGCTGTTCCCATGCTCAAGAATGCGAGCCGGGTTATCCTTGCCAGCGTCACGGAGGATAAAAAGCGGGAGAGCCAAGTTTTTCCGGCTATTGAAGGCTCCATTTGTCTTAGCCGACACGGGATAACCTCAGAGCTTTTGCAGCTTCCCAAAGGCAAAGCAAAGGTGTCCGATACTCTGTTCGAGGCGGCTCGGACCCATGAATGCGGCGCGATGGTTATGGGCGGGTATGGACAAATGCGCATTACCGAGGCTTTGTTTGGAGGCGTTACAAGGCGCTGCCTAACCGATCCGCAATTGCCGATCTTGCTGGCGCATTAGAAAGTAACCTCAACCACCTGTTTGCCCGATATCGTAAAATGTCGGCGACCCCGGACCCACGGGAATGCCCAGCACGAATGTCCAAAGGTAGAAGAAGATCGACCAGAAAAAGATAAACACCATCGAATAGGGCAGCATCATCGCGATCAATGTTCCCACACCCAGATTGCGGTCATAGCGCGTCGCCCAGGCAAGGATGAGGCCGAAATAGCTCATCATGGGGGTGATGATATTGGTGGTGGAATCGCCGATGCGATAGGCTGCTTGGATGGCTTCAGGAGCATAGCCGATCAGCATCAGCATTGGCACGAAAATGGGTGCTGTCACGGCCCATTGCGCGCTGGCTGATCCCAACGACAGATTGATGACCGCGCACATCAGGATGAAAAGGAAAAAGACTGCAGGCCCTGTCATTCCTGTTTCGACCAACAGATTGGCCCCAGTCACCGCCGTAATCGCGCCCAAATTCGTCCAGCCAAAAAAGGCCACAAACTGAGCGGCAAAGAAGACGAGCACGATGTAAAGACCCAAGGAGGATATCGCGGCCGCCATGGCGTTGATGATATCGCGGTCGGTCTTCATCGTTCCCACGGCGCGGCCATAGGCGTATCCCAGCACGACGAAAAAGATCAGGATCCACACGACAAACCCATCGAAAAACGGGCTGTCTATCCTATCGCCCGTGTCTGGATCGCGCAGCACACCCCAATCGGGCGCCAATGTCAGCGCCATAAAGGCGAGCGTGCCGAGCAGTGCGATGCCCGCCCAGCGCAGGCCTTTGCGTTCTTTGTCGCTGATTGCCTCCATCATCCGATCATCCAGAATGTCAGGATCAGCCGCGCTCGCATCGTATGCGCCCAGCTTTGGCTCAACGACGAAAATCGTCACAAGCGAGCCTAAAATGGTGATGAGGAAGGTTGAGGCGAACATGAAATACCAGTTCGCGGTTGCCACCACTGTGTATTCCGGATCGATCAACCGTGCGGCTTCTTGCGTGATACCTGCCAAAAGCGGATCAATCGTGCCGATTAGCAGGTTCGCGCTGTATCCCCCTGAGACGCCTGCAAAAGCGGCGGCCATTCCGGCAAGAGGGTGACGGCCCAGCGCGTAAAAAATCGCGCCAGCAAGCGGGATGAGAACGACATAGCCAACTTCCGAAGCGGTGTTGGAGACAATGCCTGCAAAGACAATCGCGACCGTGACCAAATGCTTGGGCGCGCCCAGAACCATCGCGCGCACGGCGGCAGATAACAGGCCCGATTTCTCCGCAACTCCCACACCCAGCATTGCAACCAGCACGACGCCTAGCGGGGCAAAGCCTGTGAAATTGTCGACCAGATTGGTGAAGATGCGCCGAACACCATCGCCATCCATTAGGCTGACAGCGCGGATCATGCCGTCTTCTGCAACGCCATTTGCGCCTGCTGGTCGAGGATCAACGACGCTTACGCCCATCGCTCCCATAAGGCCCGATAACAGCACAATCCCGATGGCCAGAACCGCGAACAAAGTGACGGGGTGGGGCAGCAGATTGCCCAGCCATTCCACTCCATCCAAAAAGCGTGTAAACGCGTTTCGTTTTTGCGGCGCGGTTTCGGTTTGAGCGTTTGCCTGCTCGGTATCGGCCATTCGGCAGCTTCCTTTAAATCGGTGTAAGTAGGTGAAGATACCCAGCTTGCCGCAAAAGAGAAGCGCGCTTTGTTGCGGCTCGTGCTTTTAGGTTTTGGCCTTGCGTTTGCGCATCATGCCTTCTTGCGCGACGCTGGCGATGAGATCGCCTGACTGGTTGAAAATCCGTCCGCGATTAAAGCCGCGCCCGCCGCCTGACCATGGGCTGTCTGTGACATAGAGCAGCCATTCATCCGCACGCGCTTCGCGGTGGAACCACAGCGCGTGGTCCAGACTGGCACCCACCAGCTTCCCGCGCATCCATGATAGGCCATGAGGAAGTGCACTGGTGCCGAGCAGTGTGTAATCGCTTGCATACGTGATGATCGCACGGTGTAGAGCGGGTGTGTCAGCTTTCCCTGAGACAGGCGCGGCTGTTTTGAACCAGCTGTGCGCGTGGGGTTCTTTGGGTTCAGAATTCATCCAATGCAGCCGGTCAACTGTGCGCATTTCAATAGGGCGAGGGCGCAGCATCATCGCGCGCTGTGCATCGCTAAGTTTGTCGCCGATTTTGTCCGCCATTGCGCGGCGGATTTCCATATCGCTTTTCAGGCTTTCAGGAGGCGTGACATCGGGCATGGTTGCATCTTCATGCTCCAGACCCTGCTCAGGCACCTGAAAAGAGGCAGTGAGGTTAAGGATTGGCACGGCCCGCCCTTCTTCATCCTCTTGCGCTGCGACAACGCGGCGGTTGGAGAAACTGCGTCCGTCAAAATCGCGCTCTATCCGATATTCAATCGGGGAGCCTTCGCGCCCACCGCGCAGGAAATAAGCGTGGAGCGAATGGGCGGTTTTTGTCTCTGGGACGCAGGCTTGTGCAGCTTGGAGAGCTTGGGCGAGCACTTGCCCGCCGAACACGCGGCCAAAGCCATCGATCTGATGGCGGCCAGAAAAGACATCAGAGGCGCGTTTTTCTACAGTGAGAAGGCGTACAAGGCCTTCGACCAATTGTTCATTGCTTGGTTGGGTTTGGGGGTTTTTGCTCATGGCGGTGCCATGCTTTGCAGGCAGCTTTTGGTCAAGCGCCGCGAATTACACGGTGGCAAGATGTAAAAAACCCCGCCGCGCATTGAGCGCAACGGGGCTTTCGCAATCTCACAAAGTGAGGTGTTTAGTGTTCAGTTGATCAGTGACCAGCCAGAGCCGCGAGTAGAAGCAGCGCGACAATGTTGGTGATTTTGATCATCGGGTTCACAGCAGGACCTGCAGTGTCCTTGTAAGGATCGCCCACAGTATCACCGGTCACAGCAGCTTTGTGAGCCTCTGAGCCTTTGCCGCCGTGATTGCCGTCTTCGATGTATTTCTTCGCATTGTCCCAAGCGCCGCCGCCAGCGGTCATGGAAAGTGCGACGAACAGACCGCCGACGATGACGCCCAACAGCAAAGCGCCAAGCGCTGCGAAGGCATTATCTTGTCCAGCAAGTCCGTAGATCACGAAGTAGGTCACAATCGGCGCCAGCACAGGAAGGAGCGATGGAATAATCATCTCCTTAATCGCGGCCTTGGTCACAAGGTCGACTGTGCGCGCATAATCAGGGCGGCTGGTGCCCGCCATAATGCCAGCATCTTTTGCAAACTGATCACGCACATCGACAACCACATCGCCAGCTGCGCGGCCCACGGCGGTCATGCCCATCGCTCCGAAGAGGTAGGGCAGCAGAGCACCGAGCAGAAGCCCGACGATCACATACGGGTTTTCAAGACTGAAATTGACATCCGCATCTGGGAAGAATTCGCGAAGGTCAGCGGTGTACGCGGCAAACAGCACAAGGGCTGCAAGACCTGCTGAACCGATGGCATAGCCTTTGGTGACCGCTTTCGTGGTGTTGCCAACCGCATCGAGCAAGTCGGTTTTTTCACGGACGCTTTCATCCAGACCCGACATCTCAGCAATACCGCCAGCATTGTCCGTGACAGGACCGTAGGCATCAAGCGCCACAACCATACCAGCCAGCGCCAGCATTGCGGTCGCACCGTAAGCAAGGCCGATTAGACCCGCCAACTGATACGCACCGATGATAGCTGCAATGATGACAATCGTCGGCAATGCGGTCGATTCAAGACTGATCGCCAGACCTTGGATCACGTTTGTACCGTGGCCCGTTTCCGATGCCTTGGCGATTGACTTCACCGGGCGGAAATTGGTGCCGGTGTAATACTCGGTAATCCAGATGATGATGCCGGTAAGGACAAGGCCGATAAGCGAGCAATAGAACAAGTCCATACCAGTGAAGGTGTTGGGCCCTAATCCTTCTCCAGCCTCCGCTGAAGCAAAATCGACACCACCTATCACAGTGTTCATATCGCCAATGGCATATTGCGTAACGACATAGATTAGTGGAATTGCCAAGACAGCGGTGACAAAAAAGCCTTTATACATCGCTCCCATGACATTGGTACCATTGCCCAAACGGACAAAGTACGTGCCAATGATCGAGGTGACGATACATGCACCTCCGATCAGAAGTGGCAGGCTCATCAGAGCGAGGAGCAATTCGGAACTGATATTGGCTGAATAAAGCAGAGCGGTCAAAACCATCGTCGCACCAACGGTCACAACATAGGTTTCGAACAAGTCAGCTGCCATACCTGCGCAGTCGCCCACATTGTCGCCTACGTTATCAGCGATAGTGGCAGGGTTGCGCGGGTCATCCTCTGGGATTGAGGCTTCGACTTTACCGACAAGGTCGGCACCCACATCGGCCGCTTTGGTAAAGATACCGCCACCAAGCCGGGCGAAGATCGAAATAAGCGATGCGCCAAAGGCGAGGCCAACAAGTCCGTCGATTACGGTTCGGCTATCCGCAGCCAATCCCTTTGGGCCGACCAACACATAAAAGAACACTGCGATGGCAAGCAGAGCAAGGCCCGCGACCAACATGCCCGTAATCGCGCCAGCGCGGAATGCGATGGTGAGACCTTCTTGCAAGCCGGTTTCTGCAGCCGCCGCTGTGCGCACGTTGGAGCGGACCGAGATATTCATCCCGATATAACCCGCAACGCCTGAAAGCACCGCGCCGATCACAAAACCAACTGCCGGAATGACGCCAAGGAAAAGCCCAACGACCACCGCTGCGACCACACCGACGATACCAATCGTAGTGTATTGGCGGTTCAAGTAAGCTTGCGCGCCTTCCTGAATAGCGCCTGCGATTTCTTGCATTTTGGCATTCCCGGCACTCGCGCCAAGAACCTGACGACTGGTGACAAAGCCATACACAATAGCAAGCACACCAAGCCCAATCGATATAAGAATTAAGTCCACGAAGAATCCCCTCTTCAAAAGCGTGGAAAATGCGCGCGTAGGAGTAGGGTCTGCCGTCGTTATCTCTCAGTGCAGATCCCAAGCGCTGAGGAGCGGCAACTTATCGGCAGAAATCGCGGATACAAGCACGAATGCGACTGGGACGTGGGAAACTATCGTTTTTGCTTGCAAGATCGCGCGATTTAGCGGTGCTGAAAGCCCAAACCGTGGTCAGGGGTCAGGATGTCATCATCGAGCCAAAGAGCTGGGTCTTCAGCAGGGGTAACCGCGCCGATCCTTATGGCCGGTATCGGCAATTTGGCAGCAGGATGTGCGGTAAAGAGCAATTGGTAATCATCGCCCCACCGTATGCATTCATCAAAACGGGCTTGATCCGCAACCGGAATAAGCGCGGATTTGAGTTCTATGCCAACGCCTCTGCTTGCAGCAGAAAGTCGCCAGCAATCGAGAGCCAAACCGTCCGAGATATCCATCATAGCGTTTACAAATGGAGCGAGCTTTTGGCCTTCGGCCAACAGCGGTCGGGGACGATTGAACGCTTCGAGATGGGGTGCATCGCCCTCAAATCCGAGCATCGCGCAGCCCAAAGGCCCTGTCACATAGACCGCATCGCCTGCCTTGGCTCCACCACGATCAGGGACAGGCACATGGGTCGCGCGACCAATCGCCGTGACGCCATGAGTTTGCGCGGTCGTGCCTGAGATTGTGTCTCCCCCCAGCAGCGGCGCATCGTATTCTTCGAGCACCGCGCGCAGACCCTCGATAAAACGCGCATCATCGCTGCCCAGTGTGTAGCCGAGCAGAACGCCCACGGGTTCAGCACCCTTGGCGGCAAGATCAGAGAGGTTTGTCGCGACCAGCTTCCAAGCCACATCGAAAGGATCGGCATCGTTTCGGAAATGGGTTCCTGCCGCCATTGAATCATGGGTTAGAACCAGCGTCTCATTGCCAATCTCAAGCACGGCGCAATCATCGCGCAAGTACCCGGCGCCGGGATGGAGCGGTAGGCTGCGCAAAGCGGCAATAAAGTCGGCTTCGTTCATGGCTACCTAGTACCCGTTCGTCCTGAGCTTGTCGAAGGGCGTCCAGCGCTTTGGATCGCATGCTTCGACAGGCTCAGCATGGGCGGGTGTGCGGCTAGCCCCGCGCCTCTTTTCCTACCGCATCCAAAACGCCGTTCACAAATTTCGCCTCGCGATCATCGAAGAACGCTTTGGCTACATCGACATATTCATTGATCGCGCTCGCAGCTGGTACATCGGCGCGGGCCATCAGCTCATATGCGCCTGCACGCAGAACTTGCAGCATCGTCTTATCAAGCCGCGCGAGCGTCCAGCCATCGGCCAGTTTTGACAGAACCAGCGCGTCAATCTCATCACGGCGGGCATCCACGCCGCGCACCAGATCATCGAAGAAATCGACCTCGGCATCGGCATAAACCTCGCCTTCGTGGTCTTCATCATCGACCTCACGTCCCAAACGGTGCTGGTGAAATTCATCCAGCAATTTGTTGAGCGCGGTTTGCTCCATCTGTTGCTGATACAGCGCTTGGACAGCGGCAAGACGTGCGGCTGAACGGGATTGCGATTTGGCAGGCGTGTTCATTTGCGGCGAAGCTCCACCGATTTGGCATGGGCGGGCAGGCCCTCTGCATGGGCAAGGGTCGCGGCAGCCGGGCCGATTTTGGCAAAGGATGCCTCGTCCAGGCCCAGAAAACTGGTGCGTTTCATAAAGTCGAGAACCGAAAGCCCGGAGGAAAAGCGCGCGCGGCGGCCTGTTGGCAGCACGTGATTGGGTCCGGCGACATAATCCCCCACAGCCTCAGGCGTCATTCGACCAAGGAAAATGCTGCCTGCATGGCGAATTTCGCGCATCATGGCCTCGGGATCTTCAATCGCCAGTTCGACGTGTTCTGCCGCAAGCTTGTTTGCAAGCGCGGGCGCCTCGGCCATCAGATCATTGACAATAATGATCGCGCCATTTGTCTCCCAACTTTCTTTCGCGATTTTGGCTGTCGCCAACTGGGCAAGCTGCACATCGATGCAATCTTCAACATAGGCGGCAAAGCCTGCATCATCGGTGATAAGGATGGATTGCGATGTTGGGTCGTGTTCTGCTTGGCTTAACAGGTCTGCGGCAATCCAATCGGGATTGTTCTCACCATCGGCAATCACAAGGATTTCGGATGGTCCTGCGACCATATCGATGCCCACACGGCCATACAGCTGGCGTTTCGCCTCTGCCACATAGGAATTGCCCGGGCCGGTTATGACATCGACCGCTTTGATTGTGTCGGTGCCGTAAGCAAGCGCGCCAACCGCTTGCGCACCGCCGACGCGCCATATTTCATCAACGCCTGCCACATGCGCGGCGGCAAGAACCAAGGGGTTGGATTGGCCTTTGGGTGTCGGCGAAACCACGACCAGCCGTTCAACCCCTGCAACGCGCGCCGGAATGGCGTTCATCAAAAGCGATGATGGATAGGCAGCGCGGCCTCCCGGCACATAAAGTCCCGCGGCGTCAACCGGCCGCCACGTTGCGCCCAGCCTAACGCCTGAATCATCGGTGTAATCCCGGTTTTCGGGCAATTGCGCGAGGTGGTAGGCGCGAATGCGGCTGGCTGCGAGGTCCAAAGCGTCGCGCAAATCAGGCTCAATTTGCGTGTAAGCTTCTTCGCAGCGGTCTTTGGTGATTGTCCAATCACCCGCCTGCGCCAAAGCATAGCCATCAAAGCGGTGCGTGTATTCTTTTAGCGCGTCATCGCCGCGTTCCCTCACCGCGCTCAAAATGCTTTGCACTTGGCCCGCAACATCGCTGTCAGCATCGCGGCGTGCATTCACCAACCTATCAAAGCGCGTTTCGAAATCAGCATCGAGAGTTGAAATTTTAAGCATTACGCCGCTTTTTCTCCCTCTGCATCTGCCCGGCGCTCTGCCTCTTCGCGGAATTTTGCGACCAATTCAGCCACACGTGCATCAGTTTTCAGAGCCGCGCGGTTCACAATTAGACGTGCTGACACATCCAATATCCGATTGGTTTCAACCAACCCGTTCTGTTTCAAAGTTGCGCCCGTTGAGACGAGATCGACTATCTGGCCGGCCAATCCTAGGGAAGGGGCAAGCTCCATCGCGCCGTTCAATTTGACGCATTCGGCTTGCACGCCCTGATTTTCAAAGTGCCGCCTTGTAAGGCTTGGATACTTGGTCGCGACACGCAGGTGGCTGGCATGCGCATTGGTCGCGGTGTCATCTGCAAGCCGCGCCACCGATAATCGGCAATGACCAATATCAAGATCAACGGGCGCATAAAGATCATCGTAATCAAACTCTTCGATCACATCTGATCCCACAATGCCCATCTGCGCAGCGCCATGCGCAACAAAGGTCGCTACATCAAATGCACGCACGCGGATAAGGCGCATATCATCGCGCGTGGTTGCAAAAGACAGGCTACGATTGGCCTTGTCGTGAAAGGCATCCTCGGGCACGATGCCAGCATCCGCCATCACAGGCAGCGCTTCATCAAGAATGCGCCCTTTGGGTATCGCAAAAGTCAGCAGCTTTTCAGCCTTAGGGGAGGTGGGGGTCATCATTGCGTGGGCGGACTTAGGGGCCGCCTTTCAAAAGGGCAATACAAACAGACACGCTAACGCAAAGGATCGGCACAATGGCCACAGATGAAATCATGCAGATCGAGGAGTTCGATGCAGCGATCTCATGGCAAGCCGATCATGCCGATAAAGGCGGAGCGCACAGCACTGCGCGCATCATCAGGTCTTTGCCAGCGGTGCGCGAAAGTGACACTGAGCTTGGCCGGAAAATGGCATCTTGGGAGGGGCTAACTCTCAAAGATGCGATGCCATTGCGGGTGACAGGCGGGCTGCACCATTTGGCGTTGACAGGCATGGATACACGTTTGCTGCCGGTCTATTCGGGGCGCATCACTGATCAAACCGCTATTGATGCTTTGGTTCTTAATGTCGTGAGTGAGCATGACGCCCTGCTCGTTCCGTGGCTTGATGGGCCGCCGCAAACCAATGAGGCAGGACGCTCTGCCAGCATTATGGCGGGCCTGTTGTGGCTGGCGCAGCGCGTTCACCCGACCTTTGATCTGTTCGAGCTTGGCGCAAGTGCTGGCATTAACACGATGATGGACCGATATTTTTATGATCTGGGCGGAACAGAAGCCGGTCCGACAGGCTCGCCCATGCAGATCAAACCGGAATGGCGCGGGCAAAGCGCTCCATTGCCGCCACACGATTTCTCGATTTCCTCGATAAAAGGGTGCGATGTTGCCCCTATTAATCTTGCGGATGCGGACAGTGCGCTGCGATTAAAAGCCTATGTCTGGCCCGATGCGCCTGCGCGGCTAGATCGGATTGATGCCGCGATCCAATTGGCAAACGAGACGCCCCCTGATCTTGTGGCCATGGATGCAGCTGCGTTTGCCCAGCAGGAACTTGCAAAAGCCCGGCCAAAGGGCCGCACCAAGGCCATGTTCCATTCAATCATGTGGCAATACATGCCGCAGGAAACGCAGAACGCGATCACGACGGCAATGGAAGGTGTAGGCGAGCGAGCAAGCCAAGACACACCCTTAGCTTGGGTTAGTCTAGAGACCAATCCAGCGACATTCCGGCACGAATTAAAGGTGCGGTATTGGGATGGCTCGCCCGGGTCAGGCGAAACCCATCTGCTCGCCCATGCTCATCCGCATGGAGCTTGGGTCAATTGGGGCGAGGAGGTGCCTGATTAAAGTTGCATTTTGCAATGCAATTTGCTATTTCTAGACTATGAAACAGCCGACGCTTCCATATGCTGAATTGACGCTTGAGCAGGCGCTGGCTCAATTTCGTGCGGACAGTGGCCTAACCCATAAATACGACGCCATGAGCGCAGAGGCGCAGGCCCATTTTGAGCGGCACGACATTATCCATGTGTTGTTTGGTCTCAGCACCAGTCTTCGCGAAGAGGCGCAAGCCGATGGATGGACCCTTGTGGCAAGCGATATTGGCTTCAATGATATTCGCCAGTTTATGCGCCTTCCCGAAGAGAAGGACGTACTTGCAGAAGTGGGGTTTTTGGCCCTTTTGAAGGGATTTTTTGCAAGCATACCAGACTATGCAAAGATAGCCTGGCGCTCGCGCAAAATGTCTAAGAAATGGCGCTGGTCAGACAATGCTGAATATCGCCAGTGCAAAGTTGCCGCCATCCGCGAGGAATTCGGAATCGCCGCAGCGCTGGCGACTTAATCGCTTAACAGCAATCGCAGTTTGAACAGCTTTGGCTGTCTGTGCACTTTGTGCAGTCGCAGTCACAGCAACCGTCAGGGATATGATATACCATTGCAATTCTCCTTGTATATCATATACTTATATCAAATTCAGTCCGTAGTCCAGCGAAATTGGAATTCCAGCTCGTGAGCGTTGCCTTGCTGCTCATGCTCGATTGAAAATTCGGTGCCAGCTGGGATGTATAGCCGTTGATTATCAACCTGAATTTCAAACGCTTTGCCATCCTTCAGCGCGTCAACAAGCCGCTCGAGCTTTTGGATATTCTGTTCGTTCGAATAGGTTTTGGCAACGTCACGGTCTGAATTGGCAGTCATTGCAGGATCTCCTTCCGGTTGAGATCCCGCAATATTACCTCAAAGTTTCAGAAAGTTTTCCATCGCCGCGTTCACGGCATCAGGCGCTTCCCAAGGGACGAAATGGCCGCAATTTGGCACCTGATGAATGGTAAGCGGATCGATGATCTCGTCCAGCCCTTCTAAATTTTCTGGCGGCAAAGCGATATCATCCATCGCCCAAATCACTAATGTCGGTATCGTCAGTTTAGGCAGATCGAGCGCAGCGTAATCAGCCGGCAGCTCAAATGGTTCATCCATCGTCGGCACAACCATCGGGCTGGCGCGATAATAGTTGAGCATGCCGAATGCCGCATCACGGTTTTGCCAATCCAGCAGCAGTGCATCACGCTCTTCTGGTTCCATCGCAGCTGGCCGGTCCCATTTGACCTCTTGCAGCATAAGACCCGTTAGCCCCTGATCTTTCACCAGTGCATCATTGGCGGGATCGCGAAATCCGCGAATATACTGGCTCGCCTCGCGCTGGCCGGGATGGGTGTAGAGCAATTTCTGGAAAGTCGCGGGGTGAGGCGCATTGGCAATGATCGCGCGGGTAACGCGGCTGTGCTGACCGCCCAGCGCCACACCCCAAGCAATCGCGCCTCCCCAATCGTGCCCGACAATCGTGAAATTCGGAAGAGCAAGCGCATCAGCCAGCAAGAAGATATCGCCGATAAGCTTGTCAGGCGTGTAGGCGGATACCTCTTGCGGTTTGGATGATCCGCGATAGCCGCGCTGATCGGGCGCAATGCAGCGATAGCGATCTTTGAAATGCGCAATCTGGTGCCGCCATGTGCGGTGGCTTTCAGGAAATCCATGAAGGAAAATCAAGGGCGGCGCATCGATAGGGCCTTCATCGACAACATTAAGATGGATGCCATTGGGCAGATCAACGCGTTTTTGTTCCAAAGCGGCCATGCCCTTACTCTCCCAACTATGCCGTGCGCTCAATCATCGTAGCGGCTTTCTTCGCGGAATTTCAAACCGGCAGTGTGCAAAGGTGTAGCCGTTTCTCTAAACTGCCCCGGCGTCATGTCCGCAAAGCGGCGGAATTCCTTGTTCAAATGCGAATCGTCAAAATACCGCAATTCAGCCAAGGCCTGTTCGCCAGGGCTGCTAAGCCCGCGCATAGCCGCAGCCATGTCAAGGAACCGACTGCGCCGCAAAACACCTTTTGGGGTGAGCCCGAATGTATGCTTGCAGCGGCGTTCCATCTGGCGAACCGATAGCCCTATTTGGTCGGCCGCATCGTCAATGCGAATAGTGCTGTCTTGCCGAGAGAAACGCTCAAACTTGGCCATAGGTTCATCCACTTCATATGAACCCACTTCATCCAGACGCTTTGTCAAAATGTCTTCCATTGCAGCGATCGTCTCATCATCGCTTTGAGCAGCTTCAACTCGGTCGAAAAGGTCATCGGCCAACGAACCCCAGATGTCGCGCAAAAGCAGCATCTCGTCAGCAAATTTTGTGTGGGATTGCGTGAAAAGGGCGCGCCAGCCGCCGGGGCGAAACGCTATTCCTGCATTTTTAAGGCTACCGGTCAGCCTAACCTTGAAAGGGCGACTGTTTGCGCCAGAAAAGACGGCAAAACCGCCGCTTTCAAGCTCGTCAGGAGCGTCGCCGCCGCTCCAGTCGCCTTTGACAAGACACCGAACAAACGCCGTTTCGGCAAGCAAGAAATCCTCGATCACATGCCCTTCAGGGAGCTCAGCTTGCATTACGTAGTAATTGCGGACGTATGGCGCTAGTTTGGCCGATGGTTGGTAATTGCGAGAAAACACTCGTCTTGCGCCCCCACAGGTGTCGTTTCTTGAGCCTGTTTTTAGGCTTCCATTTTTTCCATGTATCCGCTCGCTACCATGCCGGCGACCTGATCGAACAGCGCATCCGGTGTGCGGCGAACTTCGCCCATTTGTTCTTCTGCGCCGCGCGCCACGATAATCTCGCGCTGTCCCTTGGCGATGGCGTCCAGCATTGTTTTTGCTGCTTCATCAGCGGGGATGCCTTCGTCGATTGCCTGATCGGAGCGACCGCGTTCTTTGCCATCGCCCAGCATGGCATTGCGCGCGACATTGGTGGCAACCGATCCGGGATAGATGACGTGGACGCTAACGCCCGTTTGCGAAAGCTCTGCACGCAACGCATCGCCATAGCCTGCAAGGCCGAACTTTACCGCGCAATATGCGGTTCGCATGGGCACTCCGACTTTGCCAGCGATAGAGGAGATAAAGGCAATACCGCCTGACCCTCTTTCTGCCATATGGCCGATAAGCCCTTGAGAGAAGGCGATTTGTGATGTGAGATCGATATCGATGATATCGCGGTAAACCTGCATATCAGTTTTGAGCGCGCGGCTGCGCTGCGACACGCCAGCATTGGCGAAAGCGAGATCTACGCCGCCTTTCCATTGGATCGCTTTGGCGGTTGCATCAGCAAGCGCTGCATCATCGCGCACATCAAAGGGAAGGATAAGCGTTTCGCCGCAATCCTTGGCAACATCAGCGAGCCGGCTCTCATCACGGCCTGACAGCACCAAATGCGCGCCGCGCCCAGCAAGATCGCGCGCTAGAGCCGCGCCAATCCCCGATGATGCGCCCGTGATCCAGACGGTTTTGCCTTTGAAATCCATGTGCGGCCCCCTCGCTTTGTTTTATCGTGAGATACCAGAGGGCCGCCTGAGTGCAATGATTATGCAGAAGCCTCTTCGATTATCGCGCTTAAGTTCTCCGGAAAAACCGCCTCGTGCCAATCGCAAAGCTCCTCCAGATTGAACCAACGATGCTGGGTCATCACTTTTTGCTCGAGCTCGGTGTGATGTGCGGTTGATATCGTGGTGTCGGGGACGCGTACGATGAAGTAACGCTCATCCGCCTGAACGGGTTCGCCTTCGACGGTCACAAATCGCGGCGTAGTGCGCGCTATTTGTTGGCCGGGCTGCGCGGTGATGCCGGTCTCCTCAAACAATTCGCGCTGCGCCGCCTGTTCGAAGGTTTCCCCTTCTTCGCATTCGCCGCCAGCTGTGACCCAGAATGGCGGACGGTCAGCGACGTCAAAGCGGAACATCAAAGCGCGGCCTTGCGGATCGAGCACAATGATCCGGGCGGAACGGCGGATGCGGAGGTTAGAGGCGGCAAGGTCGTTCACTCTTGAGGAACACCAGCCTTAATCGCGACCGCGTGCACACGCTCTCCAACGATATCGCCAAGCGCCGCTATCACCGCGCGTTGGCGGGCTAGCCTTGTCATATCTGCGAATTCAGCCGCCTCTATGACGACCGTGAAGTGCGATTCTCCTGATCCGTCATCACCTGAATGGCCTGCGTGTTGGGCGGAATCGTTGATGATCTCCAGCTTTGACGGGGCAAAGGCTTTGGTCAGAATATCGTGCATTTCGGTGGCGATGGGTCCGGGCATTTTGAAGTTTCCTAAATTGTATGTCTTGGCAATTGGCCATTCACGCCCCATTCTCAAGCGCTTTATGGCTTCTTCCAAATTTCATGGCCGCTACGAAAGCGTTGATAGGGTGTGCGAGTGGCCCGGTTGCAAGGAGCCGGGCGAATTTCGCGCTCCGGGTGCAAGGTCAGCGGGTTTTGATGGGCCGGGCGAATGGCGCTGGTTCTGCCTTGAGCATGTGCGAGAATTCAACGCTGGTTATGATTGGTTTGAGGGGATGAGCGCCGAGGAAATTCTCTCCGCGCAATCGCCTATGTCGGGATGGCGGACGGAAAGCCCCGGTTTCAGCCAAAAAGTGCATGTCGATGGCATGCCGCGCTGGGCGGATTATGATGATCCCTTAGATGCGATTTCCGCGCGCGCTGCGGGGATCAAGAGTAAAGCGCAACGCCAAGCTGATATGGCTATGGATGGGCGGTTCTCGAAAGATGAGGCTGAAGCCTTGGAGACGATGGGATTGGGCCTCAACACAGATCGCCAACGCCTTCGCCGCCGCTATTCCGAACTGGTCCGACGTTATCACCCTGATCGCAATGGCGGGGATCGCAAATACGAAGCGCGCCTTGGCCGGGTGGTGGAAGCCTATCAGCTGCTGAGAAAATCTAGGGCGTTCGGTTGACCTGTTTTACCCCTCCTTTTTAAAGGAGGGGTTGGGGGTGGTTGCGAGCTGCGCATGCAGCGAGCCTGTGCGCGATTATCACAACGAGCGAGCCTGACGGCTCGAACCCACCCCTTGATCCCCTCCCTTATCCAGGGAGGGGAGATTAACCCGCCTCTTCCATCAGTTTGGCATCAATCGCGTTCGCCTCTGCATAGGCTGTGCGCTGGGTGACGCGATCGACATAGGCTTTGAAGACGGGCTTTTCGGGAATGGAACCAAATCGCAGGCCCCAGACTAATTGGCTGCCAACATAAGTGTCTGCCATGGTGAAGCGATTGCCAGCGGCGAAATCGTTGTTTGAAAGCCAGCTCTCCATCGCAGAAAGCGCGAGATCAAGGCTCCCAAAACCGGCCATGCCAGCGCGTTCTTCAGGCACTTTCCAATCCATTGCTGCGGCAATGACCGCTTGCTCAATTGGGCCTGCCGCAAAGAACATCCAGCGGAAATACGCCGCTTTTTCATGGGGTTCGGGCAGCAGGTCTTTATCTGGATGCGTCTCAGCCAGATAGTGATTGATTGCCGCAGCTTCTGTCACAACGTGATCCGCGCCATCCAGATGATGCACCAGAGTTGGCACTTTGTTCATTGGGTTGATGTCTTTGAAAGTGTCAGGCCTACTCGCCCAATCGAACACCACGTGATCATAATCCGCGCCTGCCTCGTGCAAGGCCCAGCGTGATATCTGCCCGCGGCTCATCGCGACGGTGTAGAATGTGAATGCGGCCATCTTTAGTTGCGCCCGCGGCTCAAAACCGGCGTGAATTCGCCAAAGATCATGCGCGATGGGTCAAAGGGAGGATCGCCTTCTGGATAGCCTTCGAACCCTTCGCCGCGGCCCATGGCCTCTTGCGCCTTTGTGAGCGTTTCTTTGTCGGGCCAGATGACCCAGCCTGCGACAATCTGCTCGCCTTCCTCAGCAGCAACCGCTTTGCGAAGATCGGTTGTCTTGCCTTCCGGTACATTGGCTTCCCACAATTCCATGACTTCCAAGGCGCCTTGGCTCATCGACCAATCGGCCATGAATTCAGCGGCTTTTTGATATTCGTCTCGATTGCCCTCGGGTACCGATAAAACGGCAACAGCGATATACATGATGGTCTACCCTCCCTGACCGACTCGCAGAAGAACTGAGCATATCAGAAGGGCGGGGGCTGCGGGCCTAGTTTTGCTTAAACGCCCAGCGCAAGGTCCGACCCACAGCCGATGTGGCCGCGCGGGCGGGCAGGGCGGTAAGGCGAGGGCGCTGCAATCGCAGCATGCCCCGCGCCCAATCGGGCAGCATCGCGACTGCCTCTGCTCCCAACAAAGCTTGCACGCCCGGAGGAGTGCCTTCAGGCTTTTGCGTCAGAACCAACTGCGCAACCTCGCGCGCTTCAGGCGATGCGCGAAGATCGGTGCGCAACTCGCGAAAGATCGCATCGGCTTCATTTCGGGTTTCAGGAACGGGGTCTGCGCCCAAGGCCCGCGCAATCACAGCGAATTGGCGGTAATATTCGTCCATATCCGCATTGGGCATGTCGGGCCGCACATGGCGGATATAGCCTGCCAAAAAGCTCTGCGCTTCAACCACATGCACCCAAGCGAGCGTGCGCGGATTGTTGGCGATATAAGGCGTGCCATCGGGCAGAGTTCCGCCCACTTTTGCATGGATGCGGTTCACGCGGTCAATCGCGCGCATCGCTTCATCCTGATGCCCGAACGTCGTCACCGCGATAAAGCGCGCGGTGCGGCGCAGGCGTCCATGCATATCTTCGCGGAAGTTTGAATGATCGAGCACACCCTGCAATGCATGCGGGTGAAGCATTTGCAGCAAAAGTCCGCGTATCCCGCCTGTCATCATCCCCACCAAATCAGCATGCACCATGCGAATAGGCGTATCGCGCGCAAACAAAGCGTCATCTGACGGTGGCACTGGCTTTTGACCGCTGGAGGTGTCGTTAAACACGCCGCGCACTTGGTCGACGACTTTCAGCCGCAGGGATTCAATTGGGTCTGGCACCGGGCTGATATAGGTCTTTTGAGGCCTGATTAAAATGTTGGTCCTTTTTCCGAACGCAAATGCTTGCAGCGCGCGCGCGGTCAGACTAACCGAGATACGTAATGAACTCTCCTGCAACACCCAACACCGCTGGCGCGACTGCGCTTCCTTCCACGCCCGAAACGACAATCGACGTGCGCGATACCTTTGGCGTCGATGTCGATTGGCAAGTGCCCGCCTTTAGCGAGGCGAGCGAGCATGTGCCCGAATTCGACAAGGATTACGTGTTTGATCCTGAAACGACACTCGCGATCCTTGCAGGCTTTGCACACAATCGCCGGGTCATGGTCCAAGGGTATCACGGGACAGGCAAGTCGACGCATATCGAACAGGTGGCAGCGCGGCTTAACTGGCCCAGTATCCGGGTGAACTTGGACGCGCATATCAGCCGTATTGATTTGATTGGCCGCGATGCGATTGTTTTGAAAGATGGACTTCAAGTCACTGAGTTTAAGGAAGGCATTTTGCCATGGGCTTTGCAGCATCCGGTCGCGCTTACCTTTGATGAATATGATGCGGGCCGTCCGGATGTGATGTTCGTTATTCAGCGGATCCTTGAATTTGATGGTCGGCTAACGCTGCTCGATCAAAACCGGGTGATCACGCCGAACCCGCATTTCCGCCTTTTTGCGACGACTAATACGGTGGGCCTGGGCGATACGTCGGGGCTGTATCACGGCACGCAAGCGATCAACCAAGCGCAGATGGACCGCTGGAATGTGGTTGTGGCGCTGAATTATCTGCCTGCTGAAACCGAACAGAACATCGTCAAATCCAAGACACCCGATACCGATGATGCGGTTATTGCGGATATGATCAAAGTCGCGGACCTCACGCGCCAAGGATTTATGAACGGCGATATCTCTACGGTGATGAGCCCGCGCACAGTCATCACCTGGGCGCAGAACGCGGCGATCTTCAATTCGCTGGGCTTTGCCTTCCGCCTCTCCTTCCTTAACAAATGCGAT
>JBCAZT010000047.1:0-19531 GCA_038532855.1 Pseudomonadota bacterium | reverse complement strand
TGGGGCAAAGGAACAGGCTGGAGATGGCTTTGTTGAGCGCTGGCTTGAGGAAATTGAGAGCGACTTGGCCCCGGATATGACCACCGAAAACGGGCAAGGCATACTCTATCGCCACGATAACGCCCGCTATATCAGCGCATGGCCTGACCGCGGACTGCTTGATCAATTGCTGACATTGATGGCGAACGAAGGTGGAGTGCAGCTAACGCCGCTGCCAGAGGGACTGCGAATAGGCCGCACACAGAGCCATGTCTTTGCTTTCAACTACAGCGCAAAACCCGTCGATATCAGCACGGTCACCAATGCCGCGCACCTGATTATTGGCGCCAATCCTCTGCCACCTGCGGGCGTTGCGGTATGGGAACGCTAAGGCTCCTTGCCCAAAGCCGCCACATAATGATCGCGCAAAGTGTCGCTGCCAAACTCAGGTGTCAGCTCGGCCGAGTATCTGCTATTTTCCGCGTCCCAAACCAGCATGCTTTCAGTCGCATAATATCTCGCGATCCGGGCATATTCTGCTTTTTCTGCGGCCCAATCTGACCACCTCTCTAACAGCCCCAGAACGCGGGCGACACCGCTGAACAGAGCAACCGGCACATGGCGGTATCGCGGAGGTTTTCCAAGCGCATCAAACAGCAAAGCCCCCTGTTCGCGCATTGTGATCGCTGGCCCCGGCCCGCCAATCGGCAAGACCTGCCCTCGCCTTTGCGGATCGGCCAAGCAATCAACAATATACCGCGCGCAATCCCGGTCACTTATCGGTTTGCAGCGGGTCAATTCGCCATTCCCAAACACCATAAACGCTTTGCCGCCGCGCACCCTGTCAATTTGCCCTGATAGCGATTTGAAAAATGCTGTGGGCCGAACAATTGTATGCGCGATAGGGCTTGATTGCAGCTTCGCCTCAAACGCCAATTTTGCCTTTTGAAAAGCAAGGCGAGGCTTTTGGACGCAGATTGCAGAGAGCAGGATGAAGTGCTCTGCCCCGGCATCTTGAGCGGCCTTCAAAAGGTTCGCATTCGCATCATGATCAACCGCCCATGCGTCTTTCGGCGCTCCACTACGCGAGGCGATGCACGAAATAACGGCGGCTGGTTTCACTGATGCGATGGCCTCTCTTTCGGTGCGCGCATCAGACAAATCGACTGTGATCGATCGCCCCAGACCAGCCCCCGCGGATCCGGGCCTGACAAGGCAAACCAGATCATACCCATCGCTGACAAGACAGGCCGCAACCGCCCTTCCAATCGTCCCGCTCGCCCCTGCCAGAACCACTGTACCATATTGCGATGCCATCGAGTTCATACGGGCTGAGACTGCGCAGCCTTACCAAAGGCAAAGGCCGCTCGTTTCCCAAAGACAATAAGATTGGTCAAAAGCGCGACCAGCACTGATGAAAACAGCACGAACACCATGACATCGATATAATGGACCCATGGAAGGCCAATCGTCGCATACCAGCTTACCCCGTCAAAGTTTTCCGGCACGTAGAGATAGAAAGTGTGCAGCGCGTAGATCGAGAAACCCCACACCAATCCAGCAACAGCTGCGCGCGCGTCCATATTGCGGAACATCAAAGCAGCGATAAAGGCAGACAGGATCGGCATGGATAAAAGCCCGTTTAATTCCTGCAGCAGATTGATGATGCTTTCCGCCGTCGCATAAATGGGGACCAAGGCAATAGAGACCGCGATAGCAATACTGCCCACCACCCGATTGAGCCGGACGACATTCACATCAGCGTCGATAAATCGGCGATGGAAATCCACCGACCAAAGCGTGATCGTGGCGTTCATAACGGCGGAATATGTGGTGAGCACAGCTGCTGCGATCATGGCTGCGAACATGCCGCTCGTCCAACTGGGTAGAACCTCGCCCACCACCATAGCGTAAGCGCGATCATCGACATCGCCGAACAGCTGGAAAGCAACAATCCCCGGGATGACAACGATGGGTGGGACTATCAGAACGCGGATAATGGCGGCAGCCACCACCCCTTTTTGCGCCTCTTTTACCGTGGGTGCGGCAAGCGCTTTTTGCGTGATGTTTTGATTGGTCGACCAATAGAATATCTGGATGAACAGCATCCCGGTAAACAAAGTGTGGAACGGGATCGGGCTGTCGAGCGAACCGATCAATGTGAGCCGCTCTTCAGGCACATCAGTGGTTATGTCCCAACCAACAGCCTGCATGGCCAAGACCACCACAACCAGCGCCAAGGCAAGAATGCCCACGCCCGCATAAGTGTCGAGCACCGCAACGGCGCGCAATCCGCCAAGGATCGCGTATGCCCCGCCCACAATCGCGAACACACCGGCAATCACGATTAAAGGCGCCTCAATCCCGAACAGCGTCTGCATAAACAGCGCGCCAGAATAGATGACAGCGGGCAGATAAATCACGAAATTGCCCAGCAGGAACAGGCCCGAGATAACCGTGCGAATGCTCGCGCCTTGATAGCGCTGTTCAAGAAGCCGCGTGATCGTTGTGCAGTTGTTGCGATAGTAAATCGGCACAAACACAAAGGCGAGCAGCAGCAAGCCCACAAAGCCTGCCAATTCCCACCATGCCAAAAGCAGCATCTGGTTCCCATTCATGCCGACCAATTGATCGGTTGAAAGGTTGGTCAATGTGATCGCGCCAGCCACAAAAAACCAACTGAGGCCGCCGCCTGCGAGGAAAATCTCTTTGTCTGCGGATGCTTCGCTTGCGGCTTTGGCAGCAGCAACTTTGCGCCATGTCAAAAGCGCAAGAGAGGCCATCAGCACAAGGAATACGGCGACCTGGACTATGTTCATTGTCGTTATCTCTCCCCGGCCCCGCACGTTTTGTCACGCTCCGACCGCAACAGCACTCTTTCAACAAGACACCGCAGCGGCAAGCCCGACCAAGACAAAAGCGCGAAACTGTTGTGAATACGCACCGCCCTTAAGAGTATGCTTGCGTGCTCACCTGTGCCATTTGGCTACCTAGACGACGCAGAAATAGAACTGTCGCGTCCAAGTATGGGGGTTGAAAACATGAAAACTGACGATGCCCTCTTAGAAAGCCCGCATGCGCCCGAATTCACTCGCCTTAGCGCAGGCGGCACACTTCTCCTTTTGGATGCTGCGAAAGGATCAAGGCCAAGGATCGTCTATGCGGGGATCGATATTCCGGGCGTAACCGGGGAAGAATTGGTGATGCTGGCCACACGCCAACACGCCCCCGGCGGCACAACCGTCCCAATCGAGGCGTCGCTGCTGAACGAATTGGGCACGGGCATTTCCGGGCCATCAGGCCTGATCGGCCATCGAGGTGGCAAAGACTGGGTGATCGATCTGCGCGTGGTCAATGTGGATGTGATCGGGGAGCACCAGACCACGATACGCTGCGAGGATACGAACACTCAGATTGAGACCGAACATTGGTTTGCAATCGATCATTCCTCTGGAATGTTGCGCTGCCAAAGCCAGATCAAAAATACTGCAACCACTCGCTTTTGCCTCGATTGGTGCGCTGCGATTTGCCTGCCCTTTGACCAGCGACTGACCCGCTTTACGAGCTTTACAGGGCGCTGGGCGCAAGAGTTTCAAACGGAGGAAATAGCCCTTTTCAACGGCAGCATAGTTCGCGAAAACAAAGCCGGGCGAACCAGCCATGATGTGTTTCCCGGCGGGATACTCAAGGCTGCGAACACAGATGAAGAAGCTGGCCTCGCGCTGGGCTTCCATCTCGCATGGAGCGGCAATCACAAGCTTCGCATCGACCGGCACAGCGATGGGCAAGGGTTTGTGCAATTGGGCGACATGCCCTCGCCTGGCGAGATCATTTTATCGCAAGGCGAAACCTACCAGACGCCTGAGGCCCTGTTCGCTTGGTCAGAGAGCGGGACGAACGGCATCGCTCAGGCCTTCCATGATTACGCCAGGCGCGGGGTTCTGAACCCGATCACTCAAGCAAAACCGCGTCCTGTTCATTACAACACATGGGAAGCGGTCTATTTCGATCATGACGAGGCCACTTTGATCGAGCTTGCCCGAAAAGCGGCCGAAGTGGGGGCGGAACGTTTTGTGCTGGATGATGGCTGGTTTGGCGGGCGCCGGCATGATGCAGCAGGGCTTGGCGATTGGTGGGTTTCGCCCGATGTCTACCCGGATGGACTGCACAACCTTGCCCGAACCGTCAAAGAACTGGGCATGGAATTTGGCCTTTGGTTTGAACCAGAAATGGTCAATCCCGACAGCGATCTGTACCGCGCCCATCCCGATTGGGTTTTGAAAGTCGAAGGGATAGATCCGCCAAGCTCGCGCAATCAATTGACGCTGGATCTGACGAAATCCGAAGTGTTCGAATATCTGCTCGAAAAGCTGAGTACCCTCATCGGTGAATATTCCATCGACTACATCAAATGGGACATGAACCGCGACACGCATCACCCTGTCAGCGATGGCAAAGGGGCAATGCACCGCCAGACCTTGCGGGTGTACAGCCTGATCGATGCTTTGCGAAAGCGCCATCCAAAGCTCGAGATTGAGAGCTGCGCATCAGGCGGCGGGCGCGCTGATTATGGGATCTTGCGGCGCACCGACCGCATTTGGACCTCGGACAATAACGATGCGCGCGAACGCCAGGCCATTCAGCGCGGGGCAGCGCAATTCTTCCCCTTAGGCGCACTGGGCAGCCATGTGGGCCCGCGCAAATGCCACATCACAGGGCGCGAGCTTCCCATGGATTTGCGCGTTGCAAGCGCCGTGTTCGGCCATATGGGAATGGAGCTGGACTTGCGAGACGAAAGCCCGGCTGATCTCGGAACGCTGAAGGCTGGCATCGCCCTTTATAAAGAGCATCGTACGTTGATCCATTCCGGGCACTATTTCGCCTTGAAGAGCGAGAAAGGCACCAATTTTATCGGCTGTATATCGCCCGACAAAAGCGAAGCTTTGTTCTCCTATGCCAAGCTGGACTCCGCGCTCTCAACACATCCCCAACGCATCCATTTCAGTGGGCTCGATCCCAGCACGCGCTATCAAATCCGACTGGTCTGGCCAAACCAAAACCCCTCCATCAGCACGCCTTCGATTGTTGATGCAACAGGCCTACAAAGCGCAGGCATGGAAGTTGTAGGCGATGCGCTTATAAAGCATGGCATCCAGCCACCTCTCACTTTCCCCGACACTTGTCTTTTCTATCATCTCAAGGCCTTACATTGAGCGACACGGCACAAAAGGAATACGACCTGCTGGTTATTGGCGGCGGAATAAACGGGGCAGGCATTGCCCGTGATGCTGTGGGCCGAGGCCTATCGGTGTGCCTTGTCGAAAAAGACGATCTGGCCCAGCACACATCCAGCGCGTCGACCAAACTGGTGCATGGCGGATTGCGGTATCTGGAACATTACGAATTTCGATTGGTGCGTGAAAGCCTCATTGAACGCGAGCGGCTTTTGTCAATCGCGCCGCACATTATCTGGCCGATGCGATTTGTGCTGCCGCATGATAAAGGGCTGCGCCCCAAATGGTTGCTGCGTTTGGGTCTGCTGATTTATGATAATTTGGGCGGGCGAAAGCTGCTGCCGGCGACTAAATCGCGCAAGCTGCGCGATGCCCCTCACGGCGCGATCCTGCAAGATCGCTTAACGCACGGCTTTGAATATTCCGATTGCTGGGTGGAGGATTCCCGCCTTGTTGTCTTGAACTGCGTTGATGCGAAAGAGAGAGGCGCTGATATTCGCACGCGCACGCAATGCTCAGGCTTGGAGCGTGATGGCAGCGGATGGCGCGCAACACTGCGCAGTGAAACAGGCGAAGAAACAATACGCGCCGCGTCAGTGGTGAACGCAGCGGGTCCGTGGGTCGATGAGGTGTTGGACCGGGCTTTTCCTCAAACGGCACACGAAAACCTGCGGCTTGTTAAAGGCAGCCATTTGATCTTCCCCAAACTGTTTGAAGGGGACCATGCCTATATCTTCCAGAACAAAGACGACCGGATTGTTTTCGCGATCCCCTATGAGGGCATTTTCACACTGGTCGGCACTACCGATGTCGGCTTTGAAGGCGACCCGTCAGGCATTGCGATTTCCGATGGGGAAGAGCGATACATTTGCGATGCCGTAAACGAATATTTGCGCACTCCCGTCTCGCCTGAAGATGCCATGGCAAGCTATGCCGGGGTTCGCCCGCTCTATGATGATAGAGCAGCGTCAAATTCAACCGTCACGCGGGATTATCAGTTCGAATTGGACCGGGGTGTGAGCGGACAGGAGGCCCCCATACTTTCCATATTCGGAGGCAAGATAACAACCTATCGAAAGCTGGCGAGCCATGCGCTCGCCAAGCTCAAATTGGGCGGCGAAGATTGGACCGCGAGCCAGCCGCTGCCAGGCGGGGATATCGCGCCTGATCGCTTTGAGGCTTTTGTTGTAGATATAGCCAATCGGTATGGCTGGGTGCCCGCTCATGTTCTTCGCCGACTGTACAGAGCATACGGCACCCGCGTGCACTTCTTATTGGCAGACGCACAAAGCGTCGACGATTTGGGCCCGCATATGGGCGGCGGGCTGTATGAGCGCGAATTGGAATATCTAGTCGAACATGAATTTGCGCAATCAGCTGACGATGTCCTTTGGCGGCGGTCCAAGCTTGATCTGCATCTTGATGACGCTGCGAAAGCCCGCGTCCATAAATGGTTTGAGATACAAAGCGCAGCCGCATGACTGACAACAGCACATTGGCACGAAGCATTGGCACCCAGCCCGTTTTCAGGCGCGACCACCGCAAAGCCGATGGGCGAATGCTGCATTTGTATGGCCGCGCGCGTCACGAGCTTGATGTTCTCAAAGAAACCGCTGATCCGATCGCCCAAGGTGGCGAGATCAGGTTTCACCCCTTGCGCCAAGAGTGGAACGTCTACGCAGCCCACCGGCAAAACCGGACTTTCAAACCAAGCGCCGCTGAAGACCCGCTTGCCCCAACATCGCCCGGCGGCCCTGAAACAGAAATACCGTTTGCAGATTTCGAGGTCGCGGTTTTCGAAAACAAATTCGCAGCCTTCCATCCCAGCGCATCTGAGGCCGCTTTACTTGATGGTATCGAGACTGAGCCAGCAAAAGGCGCGTGCGATGTTGTGGTCTATGCGCCGGGTTCGACGGGAAACCTCCATTCGCTGGGCGATGATCGACGGCAAGTTATCATCAGCGCCCTGCTTGATCGCTATCAAACGCATTTTGATGCTGGGTGCCAATACGTGCTGCCGTTTGAAAACCGGGGCGATGAAGTTGGAGTGACGCTGCATCATCCCCATGGCCAGATCTACGGCTTTGATCGCATTCCCAGTGTTCAAAAATGCGCCATTCGCGCCTTTGATGAAGGGTATGATCTTGCTAGCGAAATTCGCGACGCAATGCCGGATTATGGGTTAGGCTCAAAAGGCGGAATGGCGGCCTTTGTCCCTCGATTTGCCCGTTTCCCATACGAGACATGGATCGCGCCCATCCAGCAGCGCGCAGGGCCATGGGATTGCAGCGATGAAGAATTGGAAGCGTTGAGCTTTTGGCTCGGCGACATCACCCGTCGCTATGATGCGCTGTTTAAGCAGCCAGCCGCCACCATGATGGCATTCCACGCAGCTCCCAATCCCAATTCGAGCAGCTTTTGCCCGACCTACCATTTCACAGTGCAATTCTATCCCCTTTTGCGCGCGCCGGGGCGGATCAAATATCTTGCATCGGTGGAGCAGCATACGGGCACATTCACCGTCGACGTTATGCCGGAAAGCGCGGCTGCGACGCTAAGAGAACTCAAATGAAATGACTGAGGTTTTTGAAAGCTATGCCCCTGCCCGCGTGAATCTCATTGGGGAGCACACGGATTACAATGGCGGGATGGTGTTGCCGGCCGCTCTTGGTATTGGGATAGAGGTCACGCTCTCCCCGCGATCAGACAGCGTGGTGGCCGTCGCATCCGATCAATACTGCGATCCTGCGATCCGGGATTTGGCTGATGACGCTGTCGATGAATGGGCCGATGCTGCCGTTGGCGCGGTGCGCGAGGCCAATGCCTTGGGTTTCCTCAAGGGCGGCGCTAATATCGATATTGTGTCAGACATGCCCACAGGATCAGGCTTATCGTCATCCGCTGCCTTAATCGTCGCCATTTTGAAAGCCGCGCGAGCTTTCGCCAAGAGCGAGGTTAGCGGCATCCAAGTGGCCATCGCAGCGCGGCGCGTCGAAAACGACTATATCGGCGTGCCTTGCGGCATAATGGACCAAATGGCCGTCGCTTTGGCAAAGCCCGGCACGGCCATGGCGCTTGATACAAGCACGATGGATTGGGAGATTATCGCCCTTCCCGATCAATGCGAGTTTGTGGTTCTTCACTCGGGCATCACCCGCAAATTGAGCGATGGCCGATACGCTGAGCGCAAAGAGGAGTGCGACAGGGCCAAAGCGTATTTTGGCACCGAAGAGCTTTGTTTGCTGGAGCAAGAGGCATGGGAACAGGCAGACCTGCCACCTCAAGTGATCCGCAGAATGCGCCACCTCACAAGCGAGCAGCAAAGAGTGCGCGCGTCGATTGCCGCGCTTCATGCCAATGATACTGTACAATTGGGCAGACTGATGTCGGAAAGTCATGCATCGATGCGTGATGATTTTGAGATGTCTCTTCCCGAAATTGATGCCCTTGTCGCAACCTCTTTATCGTCTGGTGCCTTGGGCGCGCGGCTAACCGGTGGCGGCTTTGGAGGGTGCATCGTTGCCTGCGTTAAGCGCGATATCCGCGAGGAATGGCTCGATAAAGTGCTCGCAGCCCATCCAAACGCGCGCTTTATCGACGCTGCCAGCGGCTGATTAAAGGGCGGGCGCCCTATTAAAATCGGCACGGCCACCCCCGCAGCACCTCACTATACTGCAACTAATTCGCATTAGTGATTTACAAACACCGCACATTACCTCATATCGCGAATCATTCGCATTATCATTGGGGTCGAATGTTGCATCGAAATCTATCTCTCTTCACCACAAGCTCTGCGCTCGCTTTTGGGCTCGCCTGCATGCCTGCTGCTGCTGAGGACACGGCCAGCAATGCCGATGATAATTCATCAGGCCAGATCACCGTAACCGCTACTCGCACGCCTGTGCTGGTCGAAGAAGCGCCTGCAACCATCACCATCATCACGGACGAAGATATTGCCGATGAGCTTGCAACCGATGTCCGCGATCTTGTGCGATATGAACCCGGCGTCACTGTCCGCCGCGCGCCTGCACGCTTTGGCGCAGCGCTTGGCTCCACAGGGCGCGCACGGAATGAGGATTTCGTCATTCGCGGGATTGGCGGCAATCGTGTGCTTATTCAGGTCGACGGCATCCGTTCCCCCCAAGGTTTTTCCTTTGGCGCGCAATCTGTTGGTCGGGGCGGTTTTACCGATGTGAGCCTAGTCAAACAGGTTGAAATCCTGCGCGGCCCCGCCTCTGCACTTTACGGCAGTGATGGCCTTGCAGGCGCGATCAGCTTTACCACCGCTGATCCTGTTGACCTTTTGGGCTCTGACAGTTTCGGCGGTTTCGCCCGTGCCCATTATTCAAGCGAAGACAATGAATTTGCAGAAACGGTCACCCTTGCAGCGCAAGGTTCCAACCTATCGGGCTTCATCGCCTACACGCGCCGTGATTTTAACGAGTTGGAGAACCAAGGCACGGTGGGCGGGATTGGTCGGGAGCGAACCTTGCCAAACCCGCAAGATGGCGAATCCAATGCGGTTTTGGGCAAGCTCGTCTGGAACAATAGCGAACATCGCTTTCGCCTGACGGGCGAATGGATTGAAACCCAAGTCGACAGCAATGTCTTATCAGGTCTGGGCCCGGTATTCTTATTCGGTCCCACGCCCACATGGACTGTCGACCGCCTAGAAGCGAGCGATACGACACAGCGCGTGCGAGGATCGGTAGATTGGACTTGGACCGGTGAAGAAAGCGACGCGATCGAATATGCCTTCCTCTCTGCCTATTATCAGAACGGCGAAGACACGCAGTTTGCAGAAGAAGATCGAACACAGCTGGGTTTCATCCCAGCGCCGAACCGCACGCGGCTCAACACATTCGACAACGAGGTGTATGGCCTAGTCGCAGAAGCGCGGACCAGTTTTGATACTGGCGGGCTCTCCCATACACTGGCGATTGGCGGTGACATCAGCGAGACCCGGCAAGAGGGCCTACGCGATGGCACAGTGCCGCCCACTGCCGAAGTGTTTCCCACCCGCGCTTTCCCAGTGACAGATTTCACGCTGGGCGGCATCTTTATTGCGGACGAGATTGCTCTTTTCGACGGCGCGCTCACACTGTTTCCCGCGCTGCGTTTCGATTTCTACGACCTCAATCCAACCGATGATCCATTGCTGCCAACTTTCACAGGCCAGGGTCAAAGCGACAACCGTCTGTCACCCAAATTTGGCGCGACGGTAAAGCTGGCCGAGGACGTCCTTTTATTCGGCAATTACGCCCAAGGCTTCCTTGCTCCCACGCCGAGCCAGGTGAACAATTTCTTCGAAAATCTCGCCTTTGGCTACACGTCATTGCCCAACCCAGACCTTAGCCCCGAAACCAGTGAAAGCTGGGAAATCGGCGCGCGCTATGTCGGCGATATCTTTTCGCTGCAGGTGGTCGGCTTCCAAGGGGACTATGACGATTTCATCAGCCAGCAAGTGGTTGGCGGCTCCTTCACACCGCAAGACCCAGCCGTGTTCCAATTCGTCAATTTCACCGAGGTTGAAATCGATGGCTTCGAAGTCAAAGGTTCCATGGAATTGGACAGCGGAGTGAGCGCGCGCCTTGCGATTGCTTATGCCAATGGCGATATCATCAACGCTGATGGCAGCAAGACGCCATTGGACACAGTTGACCCGTTCAATCTTGTTGCCGGGCTTGGCTATCGCGATCCGCGGGGGCGTTTTGGTGCCGAATTCATCCTAACGCACACCGCGCGCAAAGACGCCAATGACGTTGAACGCGATGCCGGTGGTTCGGATCTGTTCATCCGTCCGGATGCCTCAACCATCTTTGACCTTACCGCCTTTGTCGAAGTGACCGATGCGCTGAAACTGCGCGCGGGGGTCTTTAACCTCTTTGATGAAAACTACGCCGTCTGGTCCGATGTTCGCGGGCTTAGCGTCGATGACGGCGACATTCTGGGTGCATTCACACGGCCCGAGCGCAATTTCAGCGTGTCGGCGAGCTTCCAATTTTAAACCTGCAAAGTACCTGAAAAAGGAGCCAATCCATGCGTAAACTTACCAAGGCCTTGTTTGCGGCCGGTCTTGCCGCGAACGCTCTTATCGCTCTGCCAACTCCGGCAATGGCTGATGACCCGATTGTCCGTAGCGAGGACGCTCAAAAAGCCGCTTTTGAAGCGGACCGTGCGACAATTCTTGCCATGGCAGGCGATTTCAAAGTCACCTTCAACATGCAGGAATCAACCGCATGGATGGAAGGCTATGAACCGATCGATGCAAAGGTTTCGGGCGGGCATGAAAGCGTCCGCGTTGTAGAGGACACCGGCACCCGCATCGTATTGCAGCACCTATTGGTCGTTGGCAGCAAAGAGAGCCCCCACATCGTCAAACATTGGCGCCAAGATTGGGAATATGAGCCCGAACAGATCCTGACCTATGATGGCAAAGACAGCTGGACGCTGACCACTGTTCCTGAAGCGATGCGCGCGGGGCGTTGGTCTCAAACCGTCTATCAGGTTGATGACAGCCCGCGCTATGCCGGATGGGGCGAATGGGAAATGACCAATGGCGTCAAGCGTTGGCGTTCCAACTGGACCACACGCCCGCTTGCCCGCCGCGATGCGACACGGTCCCCTATTTATGATCGCTATGTTGGCATCAATCGCCATCAGATGACCCCTAATGGCTGGATCCATTGGCAAGACAACACAAAGATGATGCCCGCCAAAGATGGCAGCGGCGATCTTGTGCCTGTCGTCCAGGAATATGTGCTGAACACCTATGAGCGCTTCGATGATTACAATGTCGCCGCGGCGGAAAGCTATTGGGCGAACACATCCGATTATTGGGCCGCCGTTCGCGCCAAGTGGGATGATGTTGCTGAAGAAACCGGCGGCATCCGAATTGCCCAAGAGGCGAATTACGGCACAGACATCGCCGCAGAGCTGCTGAAACTCGCAGACGCGATCAACAAAGGTGAGACATCATCGGATGACGCGACAAATGACGCGCTTGCCCTAATCGAAAACGGAACCGCGCTGGGCGGCGGCTAATTGCGATATATTCGGCCCAAGGCGCGCCTCTCTTTTAAAGGCACTCCTTGGGTCGCATATCGCACCTACCAAAACCGGCTCCCCGGCACGCCTTTAAATGGGCCAGCCTCGTATTGGCTGATCCAGCCGCCGTAAAATTGCCCCGGTTGCGGTGTGATCTGCTCACCATCGACCAAACATTGATCGAGCGGGTCGGGATAGAACGCCAAAAATTCGCGGATGCTTTCAAAGGTGGGCGTGGGATTGGTGTAAGTCCAAGCCGCCCCCACAATCCGTTCATCCCCGATCACCAGATCGAAATAGCCCGCTTGCCCCTTCCATTCGCATAAAGTGCGCCGGGAATTGGGTTCAAAATGCTCCATCGCGATATCCTCGCGCGGAATGTAATAGGTTGGCGGATGCGATGTTTCGAGCGTGCGCCATGCGCGGCTGCTATCGACCAGCTCTATACCCTGGTGGATGATCTGGATGCGCCGTGCCGTAGCTTCGCAGATAGCAGGGCGAGGATAATCCCAAACGCTCTCTTGACCCGGCTTTACTGGATCGGGGTCTGGGTGACCACCAAACAGGCTCACGCCTTTTCAAGCGTGCATTGCAGCGGATGCTGGTTTTTGCGCGCGAAATCCATCACCTGATTCACTTTGGTCTCAGCCACCTCGTATGGGAAGATACCGCACACACCCACGCCTTTTTGGTGGACGTGCAGCATCACACGGGTCGCCTGCTCCAAATCCATGCTAAAAAAGCGCTTCAATACCATCACCACGAATTCCATCGGCGTGTAATCATCATTCAGCAGCAGCACTTTATACTGGCTCGGCTTTTTAGGCTTCGTGCGGGTTTTGGTCGCAACGCCCACTTCGCTGTCAGAGCCATCATCGCCTTTATCGCTGTCATCATCAGCCGCAACAGGCGCAAACACCGCCCCTTCGCGCGTGATCGCAAAGATGGCTTGGTTCTCATCAAAGAGCATGGGAAGAGTAAGGGGGCGACTCATTGATACTCCATTATGGGATTAGCTAGCCTGATCGCAAGGTGCGAAAGCCACGGATAACGCGCCGAAAGTGAAGATCACCTTGATTGACGGGCAAAAGATGGACGTTTTGCGCCAAAGGCAACGCTTCCGCGTAGACGATACCTATTTTTTGAATTTGAACTTAGTCCCTTCATAACAGCGCACTTCATTGCCCCGTTCCAAGCTCTGGTGTTGTTGCCAGGTGTCACTCATAGAATTGGCTTCGTTCGCCTGATTCTCAGCCTCAAACAGCATGGCCAGTTTCATAAGTGCGATCTTCTTATTGGCAAACTGCGAGCGCTGGTCCTGAGAAACGACAGACAGTCCTGTTGGCTTGTGGGTTATTCGCACAGCGCTGTCTGTCTTATTGACATGCTGCCCTCCTGGCCCCGAAGCCCGAATGGCCTGAAATGCAATGTCCTCTTTCTTGAGTTGAGGTATTTCTTGAAAGGTGGGGGCCAAGCTGACCCCCACGTACCAGTTCTTGCGTTTATGTTGCGGTCGAAAGGGACTGCTCCCAACCCATCGAATGGTGCCAATTCGATCCTTAGCAAAACTAGCGCATTGGGGACCCGACACTGAGAGCAGCAATGAGGCTTCAACTTCACCGCTTTGTTCTAGCAGCTTAGCTTGTAGACCCTGGCTCTGAGCTTCTTTCACGAAAACTCGCGCCAATTGCGCGACCACCCATTGGCACTCCTTCGGTCCCTTGCCTGCTGAGATGTGCAAAATGGTCTTACTCATTTGCGCCTCGTTTTGTAAGTGATCACTGGACGCAGCACGGCAATGACAGAGATCAAGTCAGCTTTTTCAAGGTCCGAAATAACGCTTTCAATATCCTTATAGGCTTGCGGTGCTTCCTCGAAAATCAGCTGATTGTCTTCACACAGCACTCTTCCGCCAAGGCTCGTTCTCTCCAGCTCGGCAACACTAATCTTGCGACCCAGTTTTGCCTTGGCACTGCTCCGCGGCCATTTGCGCCCAGCACCATGCGCGAGCGAATGCAACGCCCGGTCCGCATTCACCAACTTGGGCATGGCCAGATATGTCATGGACCCGCGAGAACCGGGGATCACGATTGGGCCTTTGTCCGCTGGCGCCGTGCCTTTGCGATGCAGCCAGCCATCTTGATGAATCGTCAAGCTGTTGTGAAAAATGTCGAGCTTCAATTCAGCCTGAGCCGCGAGTTTGCCCAAAAAGCGCGCCGCAATGATATCGCGGTTTAGCTTGGCCCAAACCATGGCTTGATTGTGCTTTGTCAGATACTCGGCAAAGGCTTGGCTCGTTACATCCAGACCATCAGCATTGAAGCGCCTTGTATGTTCCTCTTGGATGGCGTGTCCCATCCCTCTCGAACCGCTATGGACAAGCAGAAGAAGCTGGGAGCGGTCTAGACCCATCTGGTCGAATGTCTGCTCGTCCACCACCGTCTCAACGCGCTGAAACTCAGCGAAGTGATTGCCGCCACCAATAGTTCCCAAAGCGTCGCCAGCGAGACTTTGCGGTAAGCCAACACGCTCGAACTCGTGAAGTTGGTCGCCAGCCCAAGGTTCGTCCAAGCCGGTCAGCTTCTTTACGGCCCTATCCAGCTTGAATTTCGCTGCATTAATGTCGGTATGCCATAGCGCCATGCCGCATCCGATATCGTTGCCGATTAGATGAGGGTGAGCATGCGTTCTTGACCAAAAAGCAGCACCGATTGGTATCCCTCGACCAGCATGGAGATCAGGCAGACCAACCGCCCGCTCAATCCCTTCCAGCTCAGCGGTCCGATGCAGTTGATCGATGGCTGTCTGCTCAATCCAACTGCTGGATGAGGCAATTATTTGAACATTGTCGGTCATGACTTGCCTCCTTGCACATTGGAAAGGCCGTGATGCTTGAGCGCCTTGCGTGAAAGCTGAGCCATCACCGTGACGTGCCAGCGGTCATGCGTTTCCCAGTGCCTTTCAAGTAACTCGAAACGCAATTGGGCCTCGCTGCATTTGGGATTGCGATCCAACTCGCATCTAAACCAATGGCCATTTCGCCTGATCAAACAGCAGGTCTCAGAGAGCCGCTCGAAATCACTGAATGGTACTTGCGGATAAGAGCTAAGAGCGCGGACAAAAGACCGCCGTTTCGGCAATCCAAGTTTCTCGCGGAGAGCGCTCGTCTCTTTGATGATGCCATCGAAAGGATCGACGTAGAGCTCCGGCCACCATTGATCGATGGGCTGAGCGCCGCTCCACTTTTGCTGGCCTAGCCATTTGCCATTTCGATCCACTGAAATGCGCACAACAATGAAGTCTTCGATGTGCTCACGCACATGCATCTTCACAGTGCTGGTGGTGTCCAGATGCTCGCAGATTTCGCTGAAAACATCGTCCCAACGGCGGCCTTTTTGCTTTTGCAAATAGCGCCTGATCGGCGCGAGATTTTCATTGAGGCTTTTCGTGTAGGGAGCGATCTCCCAAGCGTGCCGCTTGTGACCTACAAATTTGCGATCAAAGTTCTTGTCCTTCTTGAGTTTTACAGCAGGTGCATGTCGAGACGCCCACCGTGGGCGTTCAACGATGACTTTGAACATATCAGCACGCATGGTTTTTCTCCCCGCTCTTGTTTGAGAAGGAAACCAGCATCAGCTGAGAATGAAGAATAGTTGCCGTCAGCGTATTATAACGGCGAAAACTAATTAGGTGAGCGTGCCCACCTTGGATCGAATTGCCCATGACAATTGTTCCTGAATATCAAATTTCAACGAAGTGATTGCGTTTTGATGCTGAATGTTTTGCATGATGCATTCCCTTCTGTGATATTGAACAATTGCGGTTGAGGGGCGCCGATACGGCCGAAAATCTGAAATATCAAGTGTAGGCTTTTTTTCAGTGCTTGAGGTCGTTTTGAACCCCACTGGCCTCCCCAAACAAAAAAGGCCGGATTGGCCCTATTGGGCAATCCGGCCTTGCGCTCATCGGCGCGTTTTCATGAACCGGGTTTGGGAGAGAGGAGAGAGGCCCGATCCAGAAATTCGTTTTGGCTTACGCCGCTTTTGAGAGTTTCTCAGCAGCAACGCTCACGCGGTTTGAAATTGGCGCGAATGCATCGTTGTAGAGCTTCACCCAGGCTTCGGTGCGCTGCGAACCGAAAGACACGACAGCATCAAAGTTACGACGCGCTAGCTCACCTTGAAGCTGCATAAGCTCTGTTGGTGATTTAACAGCAGCCATTTTCTTGGCGTCTTCAGTCACAGTTTCAACAACAGTTTTGCCGGTTTCGACATTGCCTTTCACCAGCTCTTGTGCGCCAGCGAAGAAGATTTTGCCGCTTTCAACAACAGCTTCGACATTGGCTTTGTTGAATTCGCCAGCTTCTGAGGCGAACTCACCTGCTTTGCTGTAAGCAGCTTTCGCACGCTCTTGAACGTCAGCAGCCATTTCTTTGGCTTGGGCGGTGAAATCGGTTTTTTCTGCAGTTGCCATGATGGTGTCCTTGATTTTCGAAACGGGATTGGTGGTGGTCTGTGTTTTCTTAGGCGCTGCCTTTACGGCCACTTTCTTCGTGGCAGCGGCTGGCGCTTTTTTCTGAACTGGTTTTTTAGCAGGCGCTTTTTTCGCTGCGGTCTTGGCAGCGACAGGAGCCTTTTTCGCCGGAGCTTTCTTGACCGGTGCTTTCTTAGCAGGTGCTGCCTTGGCTGCGGTTTTCGCGGGCGCCTTTTTGGCAGCTGGTGCTTTCGTCACTGCTGGCTTGGCCGCAGCTTTCGCAGCCGGCTTTTTCGCTGCAGGCTTTGGTGCCTCAGCTGTCTTAGCAGCTGCTTCGGCATAGGCCTTCTCAGCAGCGGCATCAATTTTCGAAGTGGCTGTATCTGCCATATCATCCTCGCTTTATGTTGCGCTGCACAAAATAGCGATTGCAACTGCAAAGTCAAGCTTTTTTGTGCACTGCACAATAAATCACTAAGTGATTGAAATTGCTTATTTTGGGGAATTTTGAAAAAGTGATTTCCCCACTATCAAGGATGTACTTACTAAACTTAACGAGTCTTCACATAGCGCCCCGGGGCATCCTCAATAACCGTATCACCGCGCCCACCAGGCTTGCGTTTTCCGGTTGCAGGAACAGTTTTGGATGATTGGGATTGGAGCCATCCCAGCCAATGCGGCCACCAACTGCCCGGATGCTCCTCAGCGCTTTCGATAAACGCATCCAGCGATCCTGCATCTTTATCGCCCAGCCAATATTGATACTTGCCCGCAGCAGGCGGATTAACGACGCCTGCAATATGCCCAGACCCTGCGAGCATGAATTCAAGCGGTCCTTTGAAATGCTCGGTAATGCGCCAAACACTCTCAGCTGGCGCGATATGATCCTCGCGCCCAGCTTGCACGAAAGTCGGCGTCTCGACCTGCGTCAGATCAATAGCTGTGCCATCAGCCTTTAACGCATCAGGAACAACCAATTTGTTGTCGCGATACAGATCACACAGATAATCGTTATGCCATTTGGCAGGCAGATTGGTGACATCACCATTCCAGTGGAGGAGATCAAATGCGGGATAGTCTTCGCCAAGCAGGTAATTGTTGACGACATAGTTCCAGATCAGGTCCTTACCGCGCAGAGCGTTGAATGTGGCGGCCAGATACCTGCCATCAATATAACCCTTACCGCCTAACGAGCCGAGCATTTCAAGCTGCGCCTCATCAATGAAGTGTTTTAGATCGCCACTCTTTTCGAAATCGACTTGGGCTGTGAAGAAGGTCGCGCTTTTGACCTTCTCCATTTCCCCGCGCCGGGCAAGCACAGCCAAAGTGGCAGCAAGAGTGGTTCCAGCAACGCAATATCCGATCGTGTGAACTTGCGGGACAGAAAGCCGTTCGCGGACAGTATCAATCGCTTCGATCTGGCCGCGGATATAATCGTCCCAAATGACATCGCCCATGCTTTCATCGGCGGATTTCCAGCTAACGACAAACACGGTGATGCCCTGATCGACCGCCCATTTGATGAAGCTCTTTTTGGCCGTCAGATCGAGGATATAGAACCGATTGATCCACGGCGGGAAAATAACCAAAGGCACTTCGAACACCTCTTTGGTCGAGGGGCTGTATTGGATCAGTTGGTAAAGCTCTGTCTCAAAAACGACTTTGCCAGGCGTTGATGCAAGGTTTTCACCCAGAGTGAAGGCGTCGGGATCCGTGTGTGTGAGCTGGCCGCGCTTTAGATCGGTGATCAGATGCTGCATACCGCGCACTAAGTTTTGCCCGCGCGTTTCAACCGTTCGCTTCATTACCACCGGATTGGTGAGGATAAAGTTGCCCGGGCTCATCGCTTCAGAAAGCGCGCTGATGGCAAATTCCAGCTGTTGCCGCTTTGCAGGCTCGATCCCGTCCATCGATTTGACGGATTGCTGAAAATACTCTGCCAGCATCAGATACGTCTGATGCAAAAGCGCAAAGGCGGGCAGGTCTCGCCATGCGGGGTCTGAGAACCGGCGATCCTTATGCGGCAGATTTACACCAGCGTCGGGGGAAGCGGGTTCCGCCGAAGGTTTGCCCGCAGCAAACTTTTGAAACATGCCTTGCCACAATTGAAACGAGTCTTGCGCCAATTTGGTCTGTGCCTCGAAGACACCCTTTGGCAATTGCTTGAGCATGCTTTGCGAAATCATCAGCCATTGCGCCGGGTCCATGACCCCTGATGGCATAGAGGATTGCGTAGCGGTTTTTCCCGCCTGTTCTGCCACAAATTCAAGCCACATCTTTTGCAATTGCGAGCTTGCCTTTGCCCATTCGGCCATATCGCCGATATTCAGGCCATCGGGAACCCCTGCGGGGATGGAGGAGGTGCTATGACCATCCACACCTCCAGACCCACCAGAAAGGGTCGAGGACAGCATCTCGCGCATGGCGTTTCCCTGCATGTCAAAAAATGCCTTGAAGGGTTCGCTTTGCAGGAAAGCGGTCGGGTCACCGGTTGTGGAATTTTTGGAGGCCATAGCCGTTACAATCCTTCAAATACTTCCGTGTTCCACTCAAACATTGGGCTGTTATCGGGGAACCTTAGCGAAAACGCCTTCCCACATCGACTGGTAATCGCCTAAACTAAGATTACGTCCGCAGTCATTTTGATTGCTTGGATGTGGGTAGGATACGCAATGAACGACCAATTTTACCGTATGAAACGGCTGCCGCCATACGTCATCGCGGAAGTGAACGCGATGCGGCACGCCGCGCGGCAAGACGGTCAGGACATCATCGATCTTGGCATGGGCAACCCCGAT
>JBCAZT010000046.1:0-19639 GCA_038532855.1 Pseudomonadota bacterium | reverse complement strand
GTTGAAACAATGCTTGTGACCATACCTATCCCGGCGCTAGGCCCATCTTTGGGAACCGCACCTTCGGGCAAGTGAATGTGGACATTGCGACGTTGGAACAGACTCGGTTTGATGCCGTAAGACGGCGCACGTGATTTGACGAAGCTGAAGGCAGCCGCGACGCTTTCATTCATTACTTCGCCAAGTTTACCTGTGGTTTTGATCTCGCCTTTGCCCGGCGTGGTGACGCTTTCAATCGTGAGCAATTCGCCGCCAACGCTGGTCCACGCGAGGCCTGTGACAGCGCCAATTTGCGCTTCCTCTTCGGATGTGCCGTGCTTGAATTTGCGCACGCCTGCAAACTCACCGAGATTGTCTGGCGTGATTGTCACGCTCTTTGCATCACCCTCTAATATCTTGCGCAAGGATTTGCGCGCCAGACGAGCGATTTCGCGCTCCAGCGTCCGCACACCGGCTTCGCGGGTGTAATAGCGGATCAGATCACGCAGGCCCTCTTCGGTCAGCTCAAATTCGCCGTCTTTCAGGCCATGATCGGCAACCTGCTTGCGCAGCAAATGGCGTTGGGCAATTTCCACCTTCTCGTCCTCACTATACCCTTCAAGACGGATGATCTCCATCCGATCAAGCAGAGGTTGCGGCAGATCAAGGCTGTTTGCGGTTGTCACAAACATGATGTCTGACAGGTTCAGATCGAGTTCGAGATAATGGTCTTGGAACTTATCGTTTTGTTCGGGATCAAGAACCTCGAGCAATGCGGAGGCCGGGTCTCCGCGGAAATCCTGACCAAGCTTGTCAATCTCATCGAGCAAAAACAGCGGATTGCTGGTGCCTGCCTTCTTTAGATTGTTGACGATTTTACCGGGCATTGAACCGATATAGGTCCGACGGTGGCCGCGTATCTCAGCCTCGTCACGCACTCCGCCAAGCGATTGCCGCACAAATTCGCGGCCCGTGGCTTTCGCAATGCTTTTACCAAGCGAGGTCTTACCGACACCCGGAGGGCCAACAAGACACAGGATCGGACCTTTGAGCTTATTGGTGCGCGCTTGCACAGCGAGATATTCAATGATCCGGTCTTTGACTTTCTCCAAGCCATAATGGTCCGCATCCAGCACTTCTTGCGCTGCGCCTATATCCTTCTTCAGCCGCGATTTTTTACCCCAAGGAAGGCCCAGTAGCACATCAAGATAATTGCGGATGACGGTCGCCTCAGCGCTCATCGGCTGCATGCCTTTGAGCTTTTTCAGCTCCGCATTGGCTTTGGTCTTGGCTTCTTTTGAAAGCTTTGTTTTTTCGATCTTCTCGGTCAGTTCGGCAATCTCATTGCCTTCATCGCCATCGCCGCCGCCCAGCTCTGACTGGATCGCTTTCATCTGCTCATTGAGATAATATTCGCGCTGGGTTTTCTCCATCTGGCGCTTTACGCGGCCACGGATTTTGCGCTCCACTTGAAGCACGGAAAGCTCGCCTTCCATAAACGCCATCACCAGTTCCAGGCGTTTTAGCGGGCTGCCTTCGGTAAGCAGCGATTGTTTGTCAGAAACCTTCGCGTTCAATGCCGCAGCGATTGTGTCCGCCAACTCGCCCGCATCATCGACATCTGACAGATCAATATCGTTTTCCTCGCCCATTTTCTTATTCAGCTTGGAATATTCGCCAAATTGCTGGGTCACCTGACGCATCAGCGCAGTGACTTCGTTACCGGCTACTGTCTCAGGCTCGATCAGATCAATCTGCGCCATGATAAACCCGTCATCATGCACAAGTTCAGAGAGCTTCGCGCGGTGCTGCCCTTCGACCAGCACACGCACCGTGCCGTCGGGCAATTTCAAAAGCTGGAGAACCTGCGCAACAACGCCCACATCATACAGGTCATCCTGCCCCGGATCATCGCAGGCTGGATCAAGCTGGGCGAGAAGAAAAATATCCTTCGATGCCTCCATTGCCGATTCAAGCGCGGCAACCGATTTATCGCGCCCCACAAACAGCGGCACAACCATACCGGGGAATACGACGATGTCGCGCAAGGGAAGAAGGGGGAAAGCTTGTGTCATAAGGCTCAAATTTCGCAGAGTTTGTGTCCCATGAGGCGGTTTAGGCCTCGTTTCCTACAAGATATGGGTAATGCGCAGGTGCTGCGCAATGGGAGGCTGGGGTTAGGTTGTGGATGTGGGCATGGGCAAAGCTGACAGTCTACTCAGGAAATGAGTATTCCATACTCAATCGCCTTTTGTTTAGCGATCGATACCGCAATCTCCTTCAAAACCGAAATGCTCCAAGTCCCGATTACTTGCGCGCCTTCTTTCGTTTTCTTCCAAATTTTGGGATCGCGTATCTTATCTAAAAACTCATGGCCATCCCAAGTGAGTTGAGGGTCCTGTAGCCAAAACCCTTCTGGGGATGACGGATCGCTCAACTCAAGCGCACGAATAAGACCTGCATCTATCAGTAAAGACACGTGATGTTGCACAACTTGATCTTCGTATCCGGCAATCGCCAGAATTCCCTCAAAGTGAGGGGTCGAGCTACCCTCTACCTCGAGCAAAATTTTCCTGATCAAGTCGAAGTCGCGTTTCACAAATTCACCCCATACCAGGCAAATTGAACCCCGGTGGGAGGCCCATCGAACCCTGCATCTCTTTCATCTGCTCTGCTGACACCCTGTCTGCCTTGTCGCGCGCATCGTTAAACGCGGCAGTGACCAGATCTTCGACGATGTTCTTTTCCTCTTTGACCATCAGGCTGTCATCAATGCTGACGCCCAGAATGCGGCCCTTGGCGCTGGCGCGAACGGTGACAAGGCCGCCGCCTGCTGTGCCTTCAACCTCGATTGCATCGAGTTTGACCTGCATATCGTTCATTTGGTTTTGGATTGTCTCGGCCGCTTGTTGGGCGGCTTGCATCATTTCTTCCATGCTTTTCATCGCTTGGGTTCCTTTTAGTGGTAGTATCAGCGCCGCTTTTGAGACGAGGCAAAGGCGGCGGTGTTGTCGTTATTGATTAGCTCGGCATCGGGGAAAGTTTCCAGCGCTGCTTTTACCAAAGGATGCGCGCGGGTGCGCTCTTCGGCGGCTCTGGCCGCTTCCTCTGCCTGCTCGCGCAAAGATGGATGCGCGTCCCCTTCCCCACGTTCAACCTGCCAGCGTTTGCCCGTTAGCTTGAACAAAGCATCGCGTATGTCAGGGATCGGATCATCGGAGAATTGATCGGCCTGCTCAAAAATCAAACGCTCAGGCGCAATGTCTATAACGCGCACCCTGTCGCGCATCATCTGAGCAACACGCAACTGGCCAGCCTGATCGACTTTCTCGACCAAGTCCGCCCAATCAACCGCGCCCAATGCCACTGGAGCCGCGGGTGCGGCCTCACCCGATGAGGCAGAAGCAGTGGCAGGAGGATTGCTTGCCAATTCTTCGATCCGTTTTGCCAGCTTGCCAGGATCGGGCATTTCGGCAGCGTGAAGCACACGCAGCAAAGCCATTTGCAAAGCCACCAAAGGATCGGGGGCCAGACGCACTTCTTCGTGACCTTTCAATAGCAATTGCCAGAGGCGGTGAAGTTGAGCGGCTGAAAGGCGCTGCGCAAACTCGGCCAATGCGGTGCGTTCTTCTTCAGATGGCGCATCAGGTTCGCCGCCTGACACCTGAGCCACTGTGATCCGGTGCACCAAATCCATAATCGCGCGCATCAGGGCCAGTGGTTCCACCCCAAGGGCATATTGCTCATCAATGCCCGCCAGCAGACCTTGTGCGTCCGCTTCTAATACGTGGTTCAAAAGCCCGCGCTGCGCGCTTTTATCCGCCAAGCCGAGCATATCGCGAACGCGCGCTCCGGTAACCTCGCCGCCCTCTTCCAAATCGGCATGCGCGATTGCTTGATCGAGAATGGAAAGGCCATCGCGCACCGATCCTTCGGCGGCAGCAGCGATGATGGCGAGAGCTTCGTCTTCAGCCGAAACGCCTTCCTGCTCACAGACATGGCCAAAATGCTTGGCCAGAAGGTCCGCCGGAATGCGCCGCAGATCAAAACGCTGCGTCCGGCTTAGGACTGTAACAGGCAGTTTATCGACTTCGGTCGTCGCGAACAGGAATTTCACATGCGCAGGCGGTTCCTCAAGTGTCTTAAGCAAAGCGTTGAAAGCGTTGCGCGAAAGCATGTGAACTTCGTCGATAATGTAGATCTTATAGCGCGCCGAAACCGCCGCATAACGGACCTGCTCAATAATCTCGCGCACATCGTCAACGCCAGTGTGACTGGCCGCGTCCATCTCGATCACATCAATATGGCGTCCCTCAGCGATGGCGGTGCAATATTCGCACACCCCGCATGGATCGATTGTGGGGCCGCCTGTTCCATCAGGCCCAACGCAATTCAAAGCCTTGGCAATAAGGCGCGCGGTGGAGGTTTTTCCGACCCCCCTCACCCCGGTCATCAAGAAGGCGTGGGCAAGCCTGTCACGCTCAATCGCATTGCCAAGCGTGCGCACCATCGGTTCTTGCCCAATAAGCTGGGAGAAGGTTTGCGGGCGGTATTTGCGCGCAAGGACGCGGTATGGCTGATTGGTCTGTTCTGATGTGTTCGGGGGCGACGCTTCTGGAGAAGAAATTGGCGCTGGTGCAGACGGTGCATCGCCTGCGCCCATATCCGATCCGCCAAACATAGAGTTTTGCCCAGCCGCCTCTAATTCGGCAGCGCTTGGCGCATTCTCTTCTTCGTTTTCGGGCAGATCAGGATCGGAATCAGTCATCGCATCACAAGCTAGGCATTTCACGCTCATTTGTCATCGCGATGTTCGTGGAAAAGGAGCCGAGCGACCCGCCGCAATTCACCTGGGCTGCTTCCTTCCGGACCTGACCCGGTGAGCGAACGCAAACGTCCGCCCGACTCCCGAAGCGCCATATGGCGAAGAGCGGTTAAAAATTCAACTCACTTAAAATTATCGGCGTAGGCCTGAATCTTCAGCGTCTTCGGCGGTGTCGCATGAACCCTTGCGGTGATGCCGTATCTATCCGCATAGGCTTTCGCTGCATCTTTCGTCGGAAAAGTCAGCTTGACCTGCGACTGCGTGTCACCGCTTCCCGTCCACCCCATCAGCGGGTCAGGTTTGCGCGCCTCGGATTGCTCAAATTCCAGCACCCAATTGTCAATCTTGGCTTTTCCCGATTGCATGGCGCTTTTGGGTGTTTGATAGATGATCGCAGTCATTTTCGTTTTTGATCCTCGCTCATGCGGCCCAAGGGCCGCGTCGCTGCGGGCGGCCAGTCGGCCTTGCGGTCGCTGCGCGCCCGTTGTTTCTAACGCCAGTAATACAAACTTATCTGCGATCAAATGCGTTTTTTGTCTTAAGACTGGGTTTTTCCGCCCATGGGTGTTCGGGCCAGCGATGCTTGGGGTAGCGTCCCTTCATATCGCGCACGACATCAGCCCAGCTTCCGCGCCAGAAACCCGGTAAATCGCGCGTCGATTGGATCGGGCGACCCGCCGGGCTGGTGAGTTTGAGCAAAAGCGGCGTTTTGCCGATCATCGGATGCACATCAAGGCCAAACATCGCTTGCACCCGCACTTCGACACTGGGAGCATCATCGCCCGTGTAATCAATAACGTGGCGCGTATCGGCAGGCGAAGTAAAATGAGCGGGCGCGTCTTTTTCAAAGCGCTGGCGGCTGTCCCAATCGAGCAGACCCAATGCGGCGTCGGCAAAAGTGGAGGCTGGCAATTTCAGATCGCGCCTTCCTGTAAGCAATGGTGCCAACCAAATGTCTGCGCTTTCCCGCAGGGCGGCGGGAGAGATAGCTTTGACCCCTGCAAACTGTGCGCGCGCGGTAAAACCGGCAGGGAAGAGTTTTGCATCGCCTTTCCCCAAAGTTTCCCCAGCTTCATCCCCAGACTTAGCCCCAATTTTGTCCAGAGCTTTTTCCACGAGGATATCCAGAATGGCTTGAGTATCAGGCTCCGGATCAGGCGCGCGGCCTAGAACAATCGCGCCCAGCCGCCTTTCGCAAACCGCTTCCACCCGCTCTTTTATAGTGTCCCATCGCGCGCTTTTTTGCTCTTGAAGCGCATCGGGAAAAGCGTGCTCTATATCTCTGAAATCCGGTTCTAATCCTGCGGTAATCCGCGCCCCTTTTGCTGTGCCTTGGGCATCGCTGATGACGATCCATTCCGCGCGGGCCAAAGGGGATGCGGGATCCAGCCTGAACCCGCGACCACCAGCGCTGATCCAGCTTTCCCCGCTCGCATCACGGCGCTTGGCCACAAAATCGCGGCGGGCAAGAGAGAGGCATTGCGCAGCATTAAAGGTGCCTTTTGGCGAAACCATCTTTTCCGCTTTGGCCGCCCAGCCTTGTGCGATCCTTTTGGCGCTTTGTGCGCGCTTTGAACGGTCCCCCAACCAACGCGATTTTCTTTGCTCTAAATCTTCTGTTCGGCCACCAAGCCCCCGCTCTTGGGCAAGCATCACCATTTGCGCGACTTCTTCGGCACATCCATTTTGAGCGCCGAAAAGTACGGCCGCCGCCTGATCGGGTGCCATCGGCATCGATGCTATTTTCGCGCCCCAATCGGTTATGCGGCCATCGTCACCGATTGCGCCCAACCCTTGAAGAACGCCTCGCGCCGCCGCAATCGAAGGCTCTGGCGGCGGATCAAGCCAAGACAGCGCAGCAGGATCACTCTCCCCCCATTTCGCCAAGGTCAAAAGCAATCCGGCAAGGTCAACGGTTTCAATCTCGGGCGCTGCAAATTCAGGTCTGCCCAGATGACCACCCTCTTCCCATAGCCGGTAAGCGACGCCCGGCCCTTGCCGTGCAGCGCGCCCTGCCCGCTGTGTAGCGGCAGCCTGACTGGCCCGCTGAGTGACGAGATGCGTGGTGCCTGCTGCGCGATCATGCTCGGCCGTCCGGGCAAGGCCGCTATCAACGACAATCGAAACCCCATCCAAAGTTAGCGATGTCTCCGCAATCGCGCTCGCGAGCACGATTCGGCGGCGGCCCTCGCTATCGCGTTTAATGGCAGCCCGCTGACCGGCAGGATCCACCTGACCATGCAGCGGCAATATGGGCGTATCGCGAAGCTTAGCCTCCAGCCGTTCACGAACCCGCTCTATCTCGCGAACGCCGGGAAGGAATGCGAGGATATCGCCTGTCTCTTCTCGCCACGCCGTCATTACGCCATTGGCAATATGGTCTTCGATAGAAAGCGTCGCATCACTCCCAAGCCACTTGATATCAAGCGGGAAAGCTCGCCCTTCACTCTCGATCACCGCTGCATCATCGCCCAAAAGCTGGGCAAAGCGTGTGCCGTCAATCGTCGCCGACATGACCAGCACCCGCAATTCTGCTCGCAGCACTCCGCGCGTTTCCAATGCGAGCGCCAAACCCAAATCGCTGTCGAGATGCCGTTCGTGCGCCTCGTCAAACAGGATTGCAGAAACACCGGGCAATTCTGGATCATCGACCAGCCGATTGACGAGGATTGCCTCTGTCACAACGATGATACGGGTTTTTGATGACACCTTGCTGTCGAGCCGGGTCATGTATCCAACGCTATCGCCAGGCTTTTCGCCCAGCATCTCCGCCATCCGTTCCGCCGCCGCTCGCGCTGCCACACGGCGCGGCGAGGTTAGGATGATTTGCCCCGTGCACCAATCCTCACCAATCAAAGCCGGAGCGATTGCTGTGGTCTTACCGGCCCCCGGCGGCGCAATTAGGACAGCCGCGCCTTTGCCGCGCATCGCCTCGCAAATGTCGGGCAGCACCGCATGTATGGGAAGATCAGAGCTCACCGGCTCCGACTAGCGCAAATTAGTATCCGCGTGCGACAGCAAATTGAGCCGCTTCCCCCATTGCCGCGCGCGCTTTGCTATCGGGGAAGATCGAGATCGCATCAATTGCGCGCTGAGCAAAATGACGCGCTTTTTCACGCGTATCCTCAACCGCATTGTGTTTGGCGATCAAAGAAATCGCATGGGCCAAATCTTCATCTGAAGATCGATGGCCAAGAATGGCGTCTTTCCAGAACGCGCGCTCTTCCTCATTCCCGCGTGCATGGGCGAGAATGACGGGCAATGTCATCTTGCCCTCGCGGAAGTCGTCGCCCTGATCTTTGCCCATTTCAGCTGCGTCAGAATCGTAGTCGATCGCATCATCAACCAGCTGGAAGGCAACCCCCAAATTGCGGCCATAATCTTCCAAGGCCCGCTCTTGTTCATCACTGCATTCAGCGACCACCGCGCTGATTTGGCTTGCCGCCGCAAACAGAGCCGCGGTTTTCGCACCGATAATGTGCAGATAGCGCTCTTCGCTCGTTTCGATCTGGCGCTGGGCGGTCAATTGCGACACTTCGCCTTCTGCAATCACCGCGCTGGCATGGCTCAGAATTTTTAGCACTTTGAGGCTGCCATCTTCGGTCATCAGCTCAAACGCGCGACTAAACAGGAAATCGCCCACCAGAACCGTCGCGGGATTGCCGAAGATGATATTCGCTGCAGCCTTGCCCCGGCGCAGTTCGCTGCCATCCACCACATCATCATGCAGCAAAGTGGCGGTGTGAATAAATTCAACAGCCGCTGCCAGCTTGTGATGGCGCGTTCCTTGATAGCCAACCAGCTCTGCCCCAGCCAAAGTCAACATTGGCCTTAAGCGTTTGCCGCCACCTGAAATTAAGTGTCCGGCCAAGCGCGGGATCAGTGGAATTTCGCTCTGCATTCGGTCCAAAATGACCGTATTCACATCGTTCATCCCGCTCGCTGTTAAAGACAGCATCGGGTCCAATGTGGGGCGTTTACGCGGCAGAGAGACGACTTCAGCGCTCATGAAAAGCCATGTGGGGCAGACAACCAAACTTGGCAAGCGCTCAATTGCTGCTAGCTATGCAAGCAATGTCCAGCGATATGCATCATACCACCGAAGCGAAAACCGAAGACCAAACCTTGGCCGGGTTTCGCAAAAGCATCGACAATATCGATGCCGCCCTTATTCACATGCTGGCCGAACGCTTTCGCATCACACAGGCCGTGGGCGAATATAAAGCGAAAGTCACACTGCCCCCGGCTGATCCGGAGAGAGAAAAACGCCAGATCGCGCGGCTACGGTCCTTGTCAGAGGCGGCTGACCTCGACCCGGAGTTTTCCGAAAAATTCCTGCGCTTCATAATCGATGAAGTCATCCGCCACCACGAACAGGCGCGCGATAGATAGGTGATATTTCACCACTGCCATGCGTCCATTCGGGGGCGCATTGGTTCACCAAGTACATCCTGAGAAACGGGGTTTAGGTGGGGCGTTTAAGAATGCTCATCTCGCCGCTCGCAGCGCGAGGGTACAAAACCCCACAACGAAGTTAGCCAGAGCGAAGCAAGCAGGAAAATGGGACGCCCAAAGATGGCGTGCACCCATTGCGGGCAGAACAGAGCGAATTTTTGAGTTGCGCGTCATGCAATGGGTGCACTGCCACCGTATTGTTGAAAAGGCTCCCTTACCTTGGGCGGCGTGTCCGAGTGACGGTCCGGTTCGTGCCATTGCGATTGCGTGTTGTCGTGCGATTGCGCGTCGCGATTGTTTCGCCTGATGCGTTCGTCACACTTTGGCTGGCGCTCGAACTTCTGCGGCCATCGCGTGATCGCGTGCCAGTAACGCCATACGAATTGCCGCCTCGCCCTGTCGCTGTTCCGGAAAAGGTTGATCCACTGTCCGTCCGGGTACGCTCTCCTGTGAGCGAGCGGCTGTTTCCCTTTGGCCCTGTCTGCGTCACGTCCACGGTTGAGCCCGTTTCGGTGCGTTGCCGCGTCGCCGTGCTGCTGCGCGTATTGCCATTGTTGAGGTTTGTAGCGCTGCGATTGCGTGTAGCCGTGCCTGTTTCGGCATTGGTTGTCGTTGTGCTCGTGGCACTCGCATTGGGGCCTTCAAACGTGCGAGTGCGCGTCTGGTCTTGCGCACTGGCTGTGGTGGCGGTGACGGCAGCGAAAGCTGTGATGGCAAAGAACTTTTTCATATCTCTATCTCCAGCGTTTCTTACTTTGACAGTTCTATGTGACCGCCAAAGAGCTATTGCCCTTTGGCGATCCACCAATCGCCATCCGGTCACATCTCTAAAACGTGGAGGGAGAGAATACCCTTCGCTTGCGATCAGAAAATTTCGGTTGGGCTGTCGGGCGGTGCCGGTTCGCTAAGCTCATTTTCTAAGGCAGCTGGCTCGTCCAATTCTTGAGCATTTGGCGCGGCATCTGCTTCATTTTGCGGATCGTTCAACCGCTGCTCGCGCCTTTCTTGGCGGCGTTCGCGAAATTGTTTTAGCCTTTCGCGCCGTTCTTCAGGGCTGAGGCTGCGCAATTCGTCCCTCCGCCCTCGCAGACGATCCACGCCTAGCGCTTCTCTTTCTTCGCGCAGAATGTCTTCAGGCGATAGCTCTTCGCCTTGCTCCACGCGTTCGCGTAAAGCATCCCTGCGTTCTTCAAGCCGCTGCGTCTGGTTTTCCTCTCGGCGACTGCGTGCGCGCTCAAGCCGCTCTTTCATGCGCTCTTCGCGTTCAGCGCTGGGGACAGGCCGCCCTTCATTGCGGCGACGTTCGATCATCCGGTCAATGCGATTATCGACATTGCTCTGCCGGGTTTCGCGCCGGTTGCTGCGCCGCTCATCGATTTGTTTGAACGCTTCTTCAAGCTCTTCAGGGCTGTCGATCGGGCCTTCTATTGTGCGCTCAGCCATTGGCACAGTTGGAGGAATTGCCGCCGGGGCCGCCCGCTGCGGAGGCGGAGCGGCTTGGGGTGTAGGATTGCCCGTGATTGTTGCCCAAACCTGTTCACCGCTCGGCAAATCGATGGGCAGATCATCCAGCAAGCCAGTTGCCGCAGCCGTTGTCGCCAATGCGCCAAAGGCCGCAGCCCCAATCACCAGCCGCCGCGCGCTGCGCCAGCGCCCCTGCTGCGCGGGGCGAGCACTGGGCAAAGGGGCGGCCCTGTCTGCGGTGCTCGCAAGAACGCGGTCTGCAAAACCGGCGGAAAGTTCAGGCGCGCGATAGGCATCAAGAACGCGAGTTAGCGCAGCATCGCCGTCAGATCCGCGTCCGATAGGATCAGTTGAAGGGTCGCGTTCGCTCATGTCACTCCTCCTTCAGCAGTTTGGGCCTGAAAAGCTTTTCGCAAAGCAGCGCGCGCGCGGAAGAGCAGCGATTCAAACGCCTTCAATTGCATATCCAGAACATCCGCCGCCTCAGCATTGGGCAGCTCTTCATAATAGGTCAGAATAATCGCTGCGCGTTGGCGATCAGGCAGTGCCGCGATCAATGCGCGCGCTGCGGCATGCTCTTCGTTTTCTTCGATTTTAGCATCGGCCAATTTGTCTTCATCTGCGCGCTCTGGAACGTCGGCATCCGACATCCGGCCAAGCAATCGCAGCCGGTCATAAGCAAGGTTGATCGCTACCCGTTTTAGCCAAGCAGCCAGCTTGATCTCACTCGGATTTCTTGCGCTCAGTTTTTCTGCATTGTCCCACAATCTCAACATGGCTTCCTGCGCAATGTCTTCGGCCTCATGCGCATCGCCCATCATGCGGTAAACAACCCGGTGCAGCACGCCCGCATAGGCATCAATCGCCGCGCGCAGGGCCGCCTCCTCACGCGCAGTAATACGCGCGACAAGCGCAGCCTCATCGAGAGGCGGATCGGTCCTAGGCGCTAGGCCTTTCATCATACCCCTTTGCTGCAAAAGCCCCTGTTTGCTGCGTTCGGTTGGTGTCGCGTTTGGAACGCTTGGCTCTTTAACGGGGGAAGGTTTACAACCCTTCGCTTGGACCGGAAAAAAGTGGGTTAGGCCCGGGGAAGCCTCAATTCGACCAATAGGCCGCCCAAATCTTCGCTTTCTCCCAGCATCACATCACCGCCGTAAATCTGCACGACATCACGCACAATCGCGAGGCCTAAGCCAGTGCCGGGCTTGCCAGTGTCGAGCCGCGCGCCGCGGTCAAAAATCTCTTGGCGTTTTCCTGAGGGAATGCCCGTGCCATCATCCTCAACCTCGATCAGGCACATATCGCTATCGGGGTCCGCATCAAGCGTTACGAACACGCTGCCGCCGCCATATTTCGCCGCGTTCTCGATGAGATTGCCTAGAATTTCGTCGAGGTCTTGCCGCTCAATCGCGACCACGGTTTCCTTGCCACCTGCAATATCCAGCCGGCCTTCAGGGTAGAGGCGTTCCACCGCGCGGCGAACCGCCTCTGCGCTTGGCCGCAATTCTGTGCGTGATTGGCCAACTGCGCGCCTGCCCACTGCCCTTGCCCGCGCGAGATGGTGATCGACATGGCGCTGCATTGTGCGCGTTTCGCGGAACACGGCATCAGAAAGATCGGGCGCGCGGGCTGTTGCGGCATTGGTCAGCACTGTCAGAGGCGTTTTCAAGGCATGCGCAAGATTACCCGCATGCATCCGCGCTTCTTCCGCCTGATTTTCTGTGTGCTCCAGCAAGGCGTTCACTTCATCCACCAAAGGCTGAACTTCGGCAGGCAAAGGATCAGTGATGCGGTTTTCGCCTGTGGTCCGCAGCTTCTGGATCGCGGCTCTCACCCGGCGAAGCGGTGAAAGACCATATCGAACCTGCACCAATGCCATCAGGAACAATCCCATTCCCAGGACAACAAAGCTCCAGATCAAGATCTGGCGCACACGCGATATTTGTGCGTCCATTTCGGCAGTTGCGCTGGCAACAGCGAAGGTCCAGCGGGTTTCATTGCCCGGAAGGATTACGGTGCGCTTTGCAATGCGCAGCGGCTCACCTTCAAATTCACCTGAATTGTAATATTGGACCTCGCTATCGAAATCCTCTGCGTCGGCAGGCGCACCTTCGATATCGAGAGTGCGATCCCACAGGCTGCGTGATGGCCAAGGTTCGTATCCATCACCATCAATCTGGTAATAGAGACCGCTATTGGGTTCGAGGAACTTTTGGTCTCCTAGAACGCGGTCAAAATAGATCTCGCCAAACGGATCGATCTCCGCAGACGCAATCATGGCTGTGAGGATATAATCGAGCTGTTCGTCAAAATTGCTGCGAACCTGGCTGGTCAACGTGCGCTCAAGCGCGATGCCCCCACCAAGCAAGAGCACAATGATCCAAACCGCTGCAATAAGTCCCATGCGCCTGGCAAGGCTGGGCTTTTTCGGGCGCGTGACCGCATCGCTTTCGCTTTGCGCATCATCAGGGGTACGCAAAGCGCCGGCGGATTTACCCTGCACGGACGCTTTGTCGCCGCTACGCTCTTGGTGCGTCTTTGGGGTCGTCGAGGCTGTAACCGAGGCCACGGATCGTTGTTATCACTTCTGCGCCAAGTTTCTTGCGAATACGCGTCACGAACACTTCGATCGTGTTCGAATCGCGGTCGAAATCCTGATCATAAATGTGTTCGATTAACTCAGTCCGACTGACGACCTTGCCTTTGTGGTGCATCAGATAGGATAGGAGTTTGTATTCCTGCGCGGTCAGTTTGACCGGCTCGCCATCCAACGTCACCCGGCCAGAGCGCGTATCCAGCCGGACATTGCCAGCGGTGAGTTCAGAGGAGGTGTTACCCGAAGCGCGGCGAATAAGCGCGCGAAGGCGAGCGATCAGCTCTTCGGTTTGAAACGGCTTTGCCAGATAATCATCGGCGCCCGCATCAAGGCCCGCCACCTTATCAGACCAGCTATCACGCGCGGTTAGCACCAGAACAGGGAAATCGCGGCCTTCCTTGCGCCACATGCCGAGCACGGAAAGCCCATCAATTTCAGGAAGACCAAGGTCGAGGACCACCGCGTCGTAATCTTCGGTTGAGCCCAGAAAATGCCCGTCTTCGCCATCAGTGCTAAGATCAACAGCATAGCCTGTCTGCTCAAGCGTTGATTTCAGCTGTTGGCCAAGTGTTGGTTCATCTTCGACAATCAGGATGCGCATAGTCCACCATTTGCATAAAGTGTTTGATCACGTTGGTGGGCTTTTGCGCCCTGCCCGTCAAGCAAGCCGCAGCAACCTTCAACGCTTGTGTTTCGCATTGTATGTTGAGGTTTTATGGCACCTTAACGAGAACGGCGGACAACTCTGCCGGTTCTTGCGTCCACATCGAGATATGTAACGCGGCCATCTTTGATGAATTTCAGCCGGTAAGAGTTGGTTGCCCGGTCAAAATTGGACATGCCCAAATACTCGCTACCCTGCATTTTAGGTAGGATGCGGCGTTCAATTTCGCGCAAGGTAAGCTGATTTGCCGCTTTCATTTCGCGGCGTGCTTCGCCTTGTTCAGTGCGTTGCTGGTCTTGCTCCGCGCGCGCTTCATGCGCAGCGGCGCCAACAGAAACAAATCCCGATCCTGTCAGAACCAACGCAGCGCCCATTGCGCTGAGGAAAGATGACTTAGCTGCCATAGTGTTTGACTGTCTAAACCAGATGCATTGAACAATCAGTGAATATTTGCCTTTTTGAGTGTTCAGCCTCGTAAAGTTTAGTCAATTGCGGCCTCATCCCCACCTACAAGCTCATAATTGATCGTGATGGAAACACCCGTGCTGACCTGCCCCGGTTGAACAGGAGCCGTTGCATCTGCCGCGACTTCGGCCACTGGCGCGCGCAGTGCTGAGCGCTGAACCGAGCCGCGCCCCGTAATCGTTTCGTTGATTTCTAGCACGCGCGCTTCTTCGTATCCGAGCATTGCAGCATAGGCCATGGCCCTTTCGCCTGCGCGTTCGATAGCGCGTTTGCGAGCTTCATCTTTCGCCTTCGCATCATCATCCAAGCCAAAGGTAGGGCCAGAAAGATCGGTCGCGCCTGCGCTGACCAGCGCATCCAAAGCCTCGCCCGTTTCTTCAATATCGCGCAGCTTCACGCTGACACGGTTGGATACCTGATAGGCGCGGAACACTTGCCTGCGATTGGTACGATCATAATCATATTGTGCGTTAAGATTGATGCCAGTGGTCTGAATATCCTCATCAGCCACGCCCAAGGCTTTGATCTGGTTGATGACCGCACGCATCTGAACTGAGTTTTCGCGCAATGCTGCAACCGCTGTTGGGGCTTCTGTTGAAACGCCCGCACCGATTGTGACGATATCAGGTTCTGCCGTGACGCTTTCATAAACGCTTAGCTCAACGACGGGCCCTTCGGCTTCGATCTCGATTTCAGCGGCCTGCAAAGGCGAAGACAAAGCGAGCGTTGCAGCCCCTAAGCCACAGATGAAATGTCGGATCATGGCGAATTCCTCCTATCCGCACACTCAACCGACTTGCGAGGCTTGATGCAACCCCCTAACTGCGCGGCCTATGGCGCAACCACCGATCCTCAGCCTTGAAGGGCTTGGCCTGCAACAGGGCGGGCGATGGCTGTTTGGCGGGCCGCAGCCCGGTGAAGGTGCAGAGCCGATTGATCTGCACATCGGACCGCGCGACCGATTGGCGCTGATTGGGCGCAACGGTGCTGGCAAAACAACATTGCTCAAAATCATCGATGACCGCATCGAAATGGATCGCGGAACGCGGCGCGTTAAACCCAATATGCGCATCGTGTTTTTGGAGCAGGAGCCTGATTTAAGCGCTCATAAGACGCTGATGGACTTTGCCCTTGCTGGCGATGATGCCCCAGCCGCGTATGAGGTTGAAAGCATCGCAGGCCAGCTCGGTATCGACATGACCCGCGAGGCTGCAAGCGCGAGCGGCGGTGAAAAACGCCGCGCGGCCATTGCACGCGCGCTGGCGCAAGACCCCGACCTTCTGCTGCTTGATGAGCCAACAAACCACTTGGATCTGGGTGCGATTGATTGGCTGGAGGATTGGCTTAAGCGCTATAAAGGCGCGTTTATCACAATCAGCCATGACCGCACGTTTCTGAAACGTCTGACCAACGCCACCCTCTGGCTTGATCGCGGGACTATGCGCCGCAAAGATGTCGGCTTTGGCGGCTACGAGGCGTGGGAGGCTTCCGTTTATGCCGAAGAGGCACGCGCTGCTGAAAAACTCGATGCAAAGCTCAAACTGGAAGCCCACTGGCTGGAACGCGGCGTCACGGCCCGGCGCAAGCGCAATCAGGGGCGGCTTGAAAAACTCTACCAAATGCGTGCAGCGCGCGCGGCGATGATTTCGGACAGCGGCTCTGCCAAATTGAAGCTCGCCAATGATGAAGAGTTCAAATCGAAATCGGTGATTGTCGCGGAAGGCATCAGCAAATCTTATGATGGCCGCACAATTATCAAGCCCTTTACCCTGCGCATTCAGAACGGTGATCGGATCGGCGTGGTGGGCGCAAACGGCGCTGGCAAAACAACGCTTCTCAAAATGCTCACCGGCGAAATTGCACCCGATAGCGGCAAAATAACGCGCGCACGCACCTTGTCAGGCGTGATGATCGATCAGCAAAGAAAGCTGCTTGAGCCGGGTGCAAGCGTTCGCGATATCTTGGCTGAGGGCGGAGACTGGATTGATGTGCGGGGCGCACGCAAACACGTGCAAGCATATCTCAAAGACTTTTTGTTCGATCCCAAAATTGTCGATACCAAGGTCGGCATTTTATCAGGCGGTGAAAGATCGCGCCTTTTGCTCGCGCGGGAATTTGCACGCACAGCCAATCTGCTTGTGCTGGATGAACCGACCAATGACCTCGATCTGGAAACGCTCGATTTGCTGCAAGAGGTGATCGCGGAGTTTGATGGGACTGTCCTGATTGTCAGCCACGACCGCGATTTTCTCGATCGGACCGTCACGGTTACGCTGGGTCTCGATGGATCAGGCCGGGTCGATATTGTTGCAGGGGGTTATGAAGACTGGGAAGCGAAACGGCGCAAACCAGTAAAGGCGAAGAGCCCACCCCCATCCACGATACCCGCCCCGGCGAAGGCCGGGGGCAGCGGGATGGGAGCGCGGCTTGCCGAACCGCAAGGTGAGGCTAGCCAAAGCGGGGTGGGTAAGCCGCAAGGTACAAAGCTATCCTACAAAGACCAACGCGATTACGAACAATTGCCCGTGCGCATTGAAGAATTGGAAGCAGCGATAAGCAAAGCCGAGGCTATCCTCGCAGACCCTGACCTGTTCACCTCTGACCCGCAGCGATTTGCCACCATTTTAAAAGGTCTGGAAAACGCCCAGATGCGAAAAGATGAAGCAGAGGAACGCTGGCTAGAATTGGCCGAACAGGTCGAGGCGAATGCCTGATAAGCTAGCTGCCGCAAAGCTTCACAGCGAAATTTCCGCCTGCACTTTATGCGCTGACAAACTGCCTTTGGGCCCGCGCCCCGTCGTTCAGTTCTCCGGTAAATCGCGCGTTCTGTTCGTTGGCCAAGCCCCCGGCACGAAAGTCCAAACAAGCGGTATCCCTTGGGATGACGATAGCGGAGACAGGCTGCGAGAATGGCTCGGCATCGACCAAGAGATATTCTACAATCCCGACGAAATCGCCCTTATTCCAATGGGCTTTTGCTATCCCGGCAAAGCGAAAGGAGGCGATCAACCACCCCGCCCCGAATGCGCGCCGCATTGGCATGACCGGGTATTCGAAATTCTTCCCAAGACCCGCATCACGCTACTGGTCGGCACCTACGCACAAAAAGCCTACATGCCCGAGACGCGGAAACTCACTTTAGCACAGCGCGTGAATGACTGGACGCGAAGTGCAGATCAAACCACGCCCATCCCGCTGCCTCACCCTGCTTGGCGATCAAAACTGTTCATGGCCAAAAACCCATGGTTCGAAGACAAAACACTGCCCCAATTGCGCCAAGCAATCGAGGCAGCTTTGAAGCGGTAGAGGGCAGTCTTAAGCAGCGCTCGCGGCGGTCACTCTTGCTGGAAGCACTTTTGGAAAACGCAGGATCGCAGCAGAAATCAGCGCCACGACCAAACCGACCGGGAAAATCTCGATAAAAGTGATGGGCAGGCGGAACAGAGGGTTGCGATATTGCTCCATGCTTTCTCTTACATCAGCGATCTTTGTCGCTTCTTGTCCTGCGGGCAAACCCTCTGCTTTGATCGCGTCGATCTGTGATTGGGTATAGGTTTCGATAAAAGAATATTCGGTCGCTACCAGTACGCCTTCCCAGCTTACCGTATACATAAGACCAGCAATCACAGCGATTCCGGCACCAACCAATGCACCTTGCTTGAACGTGATAACCCCGCCCTGTTCAACATCGCGATATCGTTTGATTCCAATGAACAGAAGGCTGAGAATTGCGAGCATGGTAACATATCCCAGAACCACTGTCGTGTTTCCGGCATCTGGGCCCAATGCGAATAGTGTCACGGTCATCAAAGCAATAACAAGAACTCCAATGATCCCGCCGAAAATAAGTGAATAACGCAGCATGTGATTGTCTCCCTAAATGGATCAGACCCGCCAATCGGGCTGCGGTTTCAGTTCTCTAATTTCAGACGAAATCCTATCACCCAGATGGGTGAATTCGTACCAATCGCCCGTTTTGATGAGGCAGATCAGGGGATCAGCTCCAATGCGCGCGCCGCCTCGACAGCTTTGCCGCGCCCGGTCACTTCCAGCTTCAAATAAAGGTTCGCGATATGCGTTTTGATCGTATTGGGTGAGACACCAAGCTCGCGCGCGATCTCTTTATTGCTTGCCCCCTTGGCGAGGTGATCCAGAATTTCGCATTCGCGCCGCGTCAGGCCAAGCGCGGCGATGGCCTTGTCGTTTCGCTCAAATATCTCGCCTGTGCGCTGCGGCGTAAGGCGCATACCGACCCAAATGCCAATGCCGACAAAGACCGCTGCGATGATAGCGATATAGGCCTCGCCTGGCATTTTCATCACGGAATAGCGATATTGCGTCCATTGCAGCAGCACGGCAATGCCAGCGAGCGCGGCGCCATAAAGAAGACCATATCGTATGAATGTCCCCCGCATGGCTGCAAAGCTGCCAGAAGATCGTCGCGCACACCAGACCCTTTTGTAAGTGCAATTGACGCGCTCTTGCCACAATTGCGCGGCAGACAGGACCAGACGGAAAAATCGGAAGGCCTACTATGTCAATCGAACAACTCGCCAAGGATTTCACGCAAGCGGTCAAAGATGACGATGCCGAAGCGTATCAATCGTTCTGGTCAGATGACATTGTCAGCCTAGAGCCTGACGAAGGTGAAATGTCGCGCGTGGAAGGGCGCGATGCTTTGCTAGCAAAACACGCATGGTGGGAAGAAAACGCGGAATTGCATTCTGTCACAACCGAAGGCCCTTACGTCTTTGGAGATCAGTTTGCGATCCGATATTATATGGACATGACCATGTTTGGGGAGCGAAGCCAGTCAGGCGAAGTGGGCCTTTACACGGTTAAGGATGACAAGATCGTAGAGGAGCGCTTTCTCTATGGCACCACCGAAGAATAGAGCATTCAAGTAGCTGATGCACAAAAATTAAACTCATTCTCCGTATGGTCTTAGGGCGCAACGGAGGGGTGAAATGTCGCAAAAACTGAAAGTCATTCTGGGCATTCCAATCTTGGGAGGCTGGGGATTGTATCTGCTTTATGCATGGGCGGTGCCGTCTGCAGTTCCAGAATGGGCAATGAGTAGAGCAACCCGCAAAGCCTTCATGCTGAGCCGAGAATTTGAGCCGACATTCTTCACACTGATGTTTGGCGTTATGTTTACGGGCATAACCCTGTTTGGGATATTTCGCTTGGC
>JBCAZT010000045.1:0-20120 GCA_038532855.1 Pseudomonadota bacterium | reverse complement strand
TTGGCTGACGAGGGCAGGGGAGTGCGCGCCTGTTGCCGCATCAGCAAAAGTCAGCGCGACATCTTTGGCTCGAACATCTTGCCCATTGACCCGGTACGCGCTGCCAGCCCCGCGTTCGATGCGGCGTGTGACAACCAGTTCTTCATTGTCATCATCAGCGGCATGAAGCACCACTTCGGCAAAGGCGCGTTCGGGGCGAGTGGATGTGCCTGCAAAGATCACATCCTCCATCCCGCCAGAGCGCATCGATTTGGCTGAGGTTTCCCCCATCACCCAGCGAATCGCTTCCAAAAGGTTTGATTTGCCGCAGCCATTCGGCCCGACAACACCTGTCAGCCCTGGTTCAATGCGCAACTCAGCCGGCTCTACAAAGCTCTTAAATCCAGAGAGCTTGAGGCGGCTGATTTGCATAGGCTTGGCTATTCCCTCTCGCGCGCTTTACCGAGCGCCGGCTTTTTGGAGAACGACTTCAAGATCAGCCCAGCCGCGTTCTTCCAAAGTGCGGCCATTGAGGGTGAAAGTTGGTGTGCCTGTAACGCCCGCTTCGGTTGCTTTGTCGCCCACTGATTTGGTCAATGCCTCGATCTTGTCGAAATCATTGAGGCATGTTCGCGCTTGGTCTGCAGAAATGCCGCGTGCTGCAAAGAAATCAATAAGGCCGGTTGCATCACCTAGCGCTGCAAAGCGTTGTTCTGGTGGCAATTGGCTGGCCGCGTTCACGCCTTCTTGATTGCCTTGGATGTTGGTCATGACGGGCTGAAAGTTCTGCCACATTTCATCTGAAAGCGCCTGAACCTGTCCTGGCTCTCCGCACTGGACGATCGTTGCAATGACCACATCGAAGGTGTTGAGAAAAACTTCGCGCTGTTCGAAACTGACGACGCCCGTTTCAACATATTTCTTGAGCGGTTCTTTGCCCGTCTGGGCGAAATTCGCGCAGGCAGAACAGGTATGCGATGCATATTCAGCCAATTTCAAAGGTGCATCGGGATTGCCAAGAATATAACCTTCGCCATCTTCGCTAACGGTCACTGTATCTAGCCAAGACGCGCCATCGGGGGCAGGTATCGCTTCGATTGGGTCGCCTTCTTGCGCGCCACCTTCTTCGCTGCCGTTGCAAGCTGCCAAAACCAGCGCGAGAGGGGCCGCGAAAGCCAGAGTGCGCAATGGTGCTTTTGTGAAAGCCATCTTTAGAGAATCCTTTTAATCTTGCTGGGCAAATTACCGTGCTCACTGCCTTTGCCCAAGGGGGATGAGCAAAGGCTTGTGCACAAATATGTCAGTTTCGGGTCAATTGTCCCCTTTTGACGCAACAAACTGGCCCGAAAGCACAGAATAGAGGCTCTCCCAGTTGTGGACGCCTTTAAGCAATGCCCCATCTAAGGCGAAACTGGGCGTGCCTGTCACGGTGAATTGTTCGCGATCAGCATTGCTGTTATCAATCAATTTCTGAGCTGCCGCATCATCGGAAAGGCATTGTGTGATTTGCGTCCGGGTAAGACCGCGTGTCGCCATCAGGTCATCAAAATCCATCGCGCTTGCAAGGCTGATCCGCGAAGCTTTATCCCCGCGCGCCCACATTTGCTGCTGCGATTGCGGTGCGCTGGTAAGCTTTGCCAGCCACTGGTTTTGCGTCGCGAAGAAAGCGCGGTGGCGGTTTTTGAAACCTTTCGGATCGCCGCAAGCAACAAGCAGCGAAATGGTGAGGTCTGGTGCGTTGCGTATCACTGTGCGGATCTCCGCGCTCATATGACCCGGTGCAAGCAATGCCAGATCAATCGCACCATCAGCCTCGCGTGAGAAATTGGCGCAATGGCCGCACGTATAGCTGATGAATTCGATCAAGGCGGTGCCCGCTTCGGGATTGCCCATCAGATAGCCGCGCTCTGTCTTTTCGACATCGGCATGCCAACTGCGCCCACCGCGATCCACAAATGCGCTGCGCGGATCAGACAGCTGATTGCTGTTTGATGATCCGTTATCTTGTGCCGATACACTGGCGACCAAAGGAAGGGCGAGTGCGGCCATTGCCGTCATCGCGCCCAGCAGTGCAGTCTTCATCTTCAATCCTTCTTTTCCCCATCGCCCATACTGCGCGCCAGCGACTCCAAAACGGTGCGCAATTCCGGGTCGCCAATATCGCGCAAACTTTCACCCAGTTCCATCGGAATGGGTTTGAGCGAAGGTGGCGGTTTTGCAGGTCTATCAGCAGAAGTGGGCTTAACCTCGCCTTGCCGGATTTTGACGCGCGCCACCGCTTTATAACCAAAGAAGCGATTGACCCTCTCCATAATTTCCTCGGTTACTTGCTGGATGAGAGGGGCGTGCGCGGGTTTAACGACCAATTGCAGGATGCCTTCTGCGCGTTCGCCGGGAGGGAAGCGGATCGCTTCGGGGCTGCACACTTTGGCGTGATGGGGGCCGACAATTTCGGGCCAGCGCGTGACGACAGAGCTTTGGACAAAGCCGAACCGGCGAAAGGCGGTGCGACCGATTTCAGGTGTTAAGTCGCCAATCGCTTTTGCGCTACCGCCGCGTGGCCGCGAATAGGGCTTGGCCGTTTTGCGCGGCTTTTTTGCAGCGGGCTTTTTGCCCGTTGATGGTTTTGGAGTGTCGCTTCCCATTATGCGCATGCTCATGCCATAGGGTTTGCGTGACTGCCAGCATATCTGACAATCTGCTCCACTGGTATGATAGCCATGCGCGCGAACTGCCGTGGCGGATCCCTCCGGGAAATCCGCATCCTATCGATCCGGCCTTTCCTTATCGCGTGTGGCTGTCTGAGGTGATGTTGCAGCAGACGACAGTGGCAGCGGTGAAGCCATACTTTGCGAAATTCACTGAAATCTGGCCCACTGTCGAAGACTTGGCAGCGGCGAGCGATGATGAGGTGATGGCTGCTTGGGCAGGGCTGGGCTATTATTCACGGGCACGCAATTTGGTGAAATGCGCGCGCGAAGTGGCAGAATTGGGCGGCTTTCCTAAGACGGAAGAAGAACTTCGCGAACTGCCCGGCCTCGGTGCTTACACAGCCGCAGCCATCGCCGCGATAGCGTTTGGCAAGCGGGCAGTGGTGGTCGATGCCAATGTCGAGCGAGTGGTATCGCGGCTATTCGCTATCGAAGAGCCATTGCCCACTGCTCGCAAAGCAATCCGAGAACGCGCCGACACCATCACGCCTGATGCGCGAGCCGGTGATTTTGCGCAGGCGATGATGGATTTAGGCTCCAATATTTGCACGGCCAAAGCCCCCAAATGCCTTCTTTGCCCGCTGTCAGATGCGTGCCAGGGGCGCAAAGCGGGTGATCCAGAAAGGCTCCCTGTAAAACCGCCCAAAAAGGCAAAGCCAGAGCGGCGTGGAACCGCCTTTTGGATTGAGCGCGAAGGGCCAACGGCACGCGAAGTGTGGCTAGTGACCCGACCCGGCACAGGAATGCTAGGCGGAATGCGGGCGCTTCCTGATGATGGGTGGAGTGCGCGCGCTGATGGTTCTGGAAATGCGCCTGTAAACGCGGATTGGGAAGAACTTGGCGCGGTGCGCCATACTTTCACGCATGCGCATCTCACGCTGTCAGTGAAGCGGGGTTTAGTTGATGATACACCTCCGGGAGAGGGCATTTGGTGGCCCATAAGCGATATAGAGAATGCGGGCCTTCCAACTCTGTTTGCAAAGGCAGCGCGCTTGGCTCTTGCCTAGAACGTGCCGCCAGTAATCGCCATTCTGAGCACAATTAGAACGAACACCAGAATGCAGAAATTGCGCCCACTATTGCTCGATGAAAGCGCACCAATGCCGATGCCGACAACAGTGACAGGCAAAAGCAACCAAAGCAGCAATCCCACCACGGGAAGCAACATGGGAATACCGAGAATCAGGCAGACAAGGCCAATCAGCCAGGAAATAAGATTGAGCATGTGTATTATATAGGCAATACACTATGGGCTTTCAAGGGGTGCAACCGTGTTGATCCGCATCGCGCATTGCATTTTGCAACCCTTTCATTGACGCTTAATGTGAAAGTCTCCATTCGGAATGCAACCCTACATTCGCAAGAGAGACCCTGAATATGCCTTCAACCAGCGCGCTAAGCATTATTGATCCGATAAATGGCGGCCCAGACGTATCGCGCCGCGCTCTTTTCCGTGCTGGTGGATTGCTGACAGCAGGGGCAGCTTTATCGACGCTGCCATTTGGCCGCGAATTGTTGGCGCATGATGTTTCGCAAGCTTGGCCAAATGTGGCGGCATTGGCGAACAAATATCTGAGCGAGAAGAAGCTCGCAAACCTGTTCCTCACATTTGGCTGGAACCAAGAAGACCATGCACACACGGTAGGCGGGGGCACTTTGGGGCTGAACAATCCAAAGCAAGTGGATGAAAACACCCTCTATCGCATCTATTCCATGACAAAGCCGATTACCGGCATGGCGATTATGATGCTGATTGATGAGGGCAAGCTCACTCTCGACATGCCGCTTTCCGAAGTGCTGCCAGCGTTCAAAGACATGCAGGTTCTGGTCGATCCTGAGGGGCCTCTGGAAAACACGGTCCCTGCCGACAAGCCCATCACAATCCGCCATTTGCTGACCCACACAGCAGGACTTGGGTACACTATCACCAGCAAAGGCCCGCAGCTTGATGCTTATGTCAAAAACGGCATTGTTGGTGGGCGTGTGAGCCGTTTCCCCATTCCTGGTGTGCCGAACCCAACACCCGCCCCCGGTTTGGAAGTGTGGGCCGACCGTTTGGCAACCATTCCGCTCACCTATCAGCCCGCAACCAAGTGGAGCTATTCGTGCAGCATCGATTTGCTTGGCCGCGTGATTGAAGTTGCATCGGGCATGGAATTTGAAGCGTTCCTGAAAGCGCGCCTGTTCGATCCGCTGGGCATGGAAAGCACTTGGATGACTGTGCCTGAGGCTGAGAAGGGACGCTTTACCGACAATTACGGCGTCCTTGCAGGCAATCTCCTGCCGCTCGATCCGGCGGCCAATTCGATCTATCTCGACGCGCCCAAAGTGCCATCGGGCGGCGGCGGTTTGGTCTCAAGCCCCAAAGATTATGACCGCTTCCTGCGCATGCTGCTTGGTTACGGAAAGCTTGGTAATGAGCGGATTATGAGCGAAGAGGCCGTGCGGGTGGGCGTGTCTGATCTGATCCCTGAAGGCGTCGATAAAACCGGCAGCTGGGTCGAAAACGAAGGTCACGGCGCAGGTGGTCGTTCGGTCAATGGCAGGTTCGGTTGGGGCGGGGCCGCTGGTACATTGGGCGCGGTTGATTTCAACCTTGGCCTTCGGGCAGCGCTTTGGACCCAATATATGCCGCCCGAAACTTACAATCTGCGCAGCGAATATTTCGCTGCAATGGAAGCCGATCTTTCAGCCATGCGTGCAGCGAAAGCCGCATGAGCGAAAGCGCCATTCCTCCGATAGCTTTTGCCGGTTCGCCGATGGACCGCGCGGACAATATCCGCGTCGATCCTGAAGCTTTGGGTGCGTATATGAACTGGCGCGCGAAGGTCCTGAAATTGGAAGGCTTGCTGCCCGCCATTGATGAAATGGGCCGGTTGGAATGGGGCAATCTGGCCGATGTGGCAGAAGATGCAGAGCTGGTATTCCTAGGTCTGCTTGATGAAAAGGCCCACTTTGCGCCTGTTCCCAAAGGCGGGGCAAATGCACCTGCTGATCCGCGCAGTTGGCAGGTCATGCAGCTGCTTCAGCCCGATGATCTGGCGATCTATGGCGAAGCGCGCTCGCTATGCGATTGGCACGCACGCCACCAACATTGCGCGCAATGCGGAGCGCCCACAAAGATCGCGAAAGGCGGCTGGCAGCGTTCTTGTGATAATTGCGGTGCGCAGCATTTTCCGCGCACTGATCCTGTCACTATTATGCTGGTTGAACATGAAGATAAGCTGCTGCTTGGACGCCAACCGCGTTTCCCACCGCGCATGTATTCTGCGCTGGCAGGCTTTGTTGAACCGGGTGAAACCATCGAAGAAGCGGTCGCACGCGAGATTTGGGAAGAGGCCGGCGTGCGCGCGCATTCAGTGGAATACATCGCCAGCCAGCCCTGGCCTTTCCCAAGCCAATTGATGATCGGTTGCACATCCAAAACCGATGATCCCGCACTCACCATTGATGAAACAGAGCTTGACGATGCGCGCTGGTTCACCCGCGCAGAATTGGAAGATGCACGCGCAGCAGGCGAGAAGGGCAATGATCTTATGATCTTCCCGCGCCCCTTCGCAATTGCGCACACTCTCATCACATGGTGGCTCGATAAGTAGGGAGTGCGACAATGGCCCATAAACTCACCATTGATATCTATTCTGATGTCATGTGCCCTTGGTGCGTGATCGGCCACGGTCAGCTTAAAAAAGCTCTCGCTGAATTGGACGGCGAAATCGAGGCCGAAATCCGCTGGCGTCCGTTTGAGCTTAATCCTGACATGCCCAAACAAGGTGAGGAGCAAGAGGCGCATTTGCAGCGCAAATATCGCCGCTCGGCTGAAGAAGGCGCAGCCATGCGTGGGCAAATGAAAGCCATTGCAGAACAAGCGGGCGTATCCCTCTCATTCGAAGGGGAGGGCGAAGCGCCGCCGGCCATGATGTGGAACACGCGCGATTGCCACAAACTCTTGGCGCTGGCGTTGGAGCAATTGGGACCAGATGCGCAAACACAGCTGAAGCTCGCTTTGTTCAAAGCGCATTTTAACGAGCGCCGGGATTTGTCAGATCGAACGGTGCTTTTGGATATTGCATCCGGCATTGGCCTGCACCGTGAAGCGGCCAAAGCGGCTTTGGATGATCCTGACCTCGAAGCGCGCGTCATCGCAGAAGAACGCCAAGCATGGGATCACAACATCACCGGCGTGCCTGCGATGATCGTGAACAACAAATTCATGATCCCCGGCGCACAGGCGCCTGAGGTTTATGTGAATGCTTTGCGCCGAGTTGCGGCAAAAAGCGGATAGTTTGCGTCTTAGGCCTCGGCTGCTACGTAGTTGTCGCTATGAAATCGATCCTTATTGCCGCGATTGCGGGCGCTATTGCTCTCACTTTCGGAGTGTTTGCCGGCTCAAACAGTGTTGAGATTTACGGGCATTCCGCATTTTTCCTGTGCGTCATGCTGGCCATGGTCATCAACTGGGTGGTCTTCCTTCCATCTGCCGCTTTCAAATCGGACACATTCTACGACACTACAGGCGCCATTACCTATGCCAGCGTCACCGGGTTTGCCTGCTGGGCCGCGTATAGCACGTATGGGTCGCTTGATACGCGCAGTTATGCGCTCGCACTGATGGTCATCCTTTGGTGCCTCCGATTGGGCTCGTTCTTATTTGTGCGCATTCACGCGATGGGCGGCACGGATTCGCGGTTCGAAAAGATCAAAGTGAACCCGGCGCGTTTCCTCGTGGCTTGGACATTGCAAGGCGTGTGGGTGGTGCTGACTGCGTCCGCCGCTTTGGTGGCTATCACCTCCACAATCCGCGCCCAACCTGATGGATTTTTGTGGATTGGATTGGCTGTCTGGATCTTTGGCTTTGTCTGGGAAACGGTGGCTGATGCGCAAAAAAGCGCGTTCAAAAAAGATCCCGCGAACAAAGGGAAATTCATCAACACAGGCCTGTGGCGTTTCTCTCGCCATCCCAATTACTTTGGCGAGATTACGCTTTGGACAGGCGTTTTGATTGTCGCTGTGCCTGTGCTGTCGGGGCTCGATTGGTTGGTCGTCATCTCGCCCATATTTGTCTTTGTGTTGCTGACAAAGATCAGCGGCATCAATCTCCAAACCGCACAAGCGAAGACACGTTGGGGCGATGATCCCGCTTACCAGAGATACCGCAAAAACACGCCTGCTCTGGTGCCAATGCCTCCCAAAGGTTAGCGTTGTCCCTCAAGGAGAGGGATATGAACGCATTTAAGCCCAAAACCGCGGTTATCACCGGCGGGGCAAGCGGTATTGGATTGGCCCTTGCAAAGCGGCTTGTGGGCGAAGGCGCCAAAGTGTTGGTGGGGGATCTTCCCGGTGCAAACTTGGATGCGGCTGGCACCTTAGATGGGGTCACGGCGCATTCATGCGATGTGTCAGACCTAGAACAGGTCGAGGCCTTATCCAGCGCCGCTTTTGAGGCTTTTGGCAGTGTCGATCTGCTCATAAACAATGCCGGTCAAAACGGGGTTCACGGCAAATTGTGGGAAGTGGACCCAGAGGCCGCCCGCGCGCATTTCGATGTCAATCTCTGGGGCATCTGGAACGGGATCAAAGCCTTCGCGCCGCTTATGGTCGAGCAGGAAACACAAAGCGCGATTTACAACACTGGCAGCGAAAACAGCTTTTTCTGCGCGGTTCCCCAAACCGCCGCCTATATCGCTGCCAAACACGCAGTGCTGGGCATGACCGAAAGCCTGCGCGGGGATTTGCCGCCTCATGTCCATGCAGGCCTTATCATTCCCGGCTGGGTTTTTACGCCGCTGGGTCCTGAGCAATTCATGAAATTCGGCATGGATGTTGAGGAATACGCTGCCCGCATCCTCCCCCAAATCCTTGGCCTGCGCCGGTTTGTGGTCAGCCACGGCTATAACGAGGTTCGCATTGCAGAGCGCATGGATGAACTGCACGAAAGCTTTGCCCGGTATGCTTTGCCCGCTGACGAGGATGCAAAGCACGATGTCCAATCGGTGATGGGGGCATTGCGTCAGCGCTAGGCTGGTGTATGGATGCCAATGCATTGATTTGCTGCGCCAAGGGATCGGGGCAGCGTCGCACCGTCAACTTAGAAGGAGCCGACTTATGACCTTTCCCTCTTCCTCTCGCATTTGGATTGCCACCCCTTTAATCGCGCTGCTTGCTGCATGCGGGGGTGAAGCGGCGGTTGAAGGCGACGGCGATGGCACCGCTGCGGGTGATGCTCCGGCTGAAATCACAGAGCGCCAGGAAAACTTCGAAGCGGTCGGCGATGCTTTCAAAGCGATCCGCGAAGAACTGGAAGGCGACACGCCTGATCTCGCCTTTATCCAAACCCAAGCCGCAGATATCAGCGCGCGTGCAGAAACCGCAAAAGGCCTTTTCCCCGAAGGCACCAGCGTTGACGATGGCTATGACACCGAAGCTTTGGCCTCAATCTGGGAAAAGCCCGAAGAGTTTGAAGCGGCAGCCCAAGCTTTGGTCGAAGCGGCAGCTGAAATGGCGAGCTTAGCGGAAAGCGGCGATGCAGCAGCGGTTGCCGCCGCGGTTGGATCAGTTGGAAAGACCTGCAAGGGCTGTCACGATCAATTCCGCGTGAAGAAAGACTGATCCCGGCGGGCGCCTGCACGGGTGAGCAACCCTCTAAAAACCCCTGCGGTAAGCAGCCGTGTGGTAAACACATGGGATTGGCCGGTGCGGCTGTGCCATTGGAGCTTTGCGGCTCTGGTCCCTGCCATGTGGTGGACAGCGGAAAACTCGCACTGGGGTTGGCACTTGCGGCTGGGCCATGTGCTGCTCGCCGTGCTGATTTTCCGCATAATCTGGGGCTTTATCGGCACACGCACCGCGCGTTTTAGCCAGTTTGTAAAAGGTCCGGGTGCGGTGATTGATTACCTGCGCGGGCGGTGGGACGCAAAACGCGAGATTGGCCACTCGCCTCTGGGCGCTTTGGCCGTGCTTGCGCTCTTGTCGCTCATGCTTGCTCAAGTGGGGATGGGGCTGTTCGCGGGCGATCCTTTTGATGGCGCGACCGGCCCTTTGAATGATCTGGTGAGCATCAGCACAGCCGATTTTCTCACCGACACGCATGAATGGTTTTACTGGCTCGTCTTCGGCATGATCGGCCTGCATTTGTGCGCGATAGGCTTTTACGGCTTTATCCGCATGGACGACCTAATCTCGCCAATGGTGAGTAGCGGCAAGATGATGCCCGCTGAGGTGGAAGGAAACGACAAGGCGCCGGGTTTGCGGGCGGCTGGCGCGCTGGTGGTAGCGATTGGCGTTGCGGTTTGGGTTTGGTTTGGGGCGCCGGGGGTATGACCAGTACAGACCTGAACCTAACGCTAGAGCAACTCACTGGCATGAATGTCGGTGATCCAGATGACCCTGATAACGCGCCAACCTCGCTTGTCGCGGACATTTACCGCTCGTGGAAAAAGCCTCTCAATCAGTTGGATGAAGACGAAATCGGGAGACTCATCGTCCAAAAAGACGGGTTTCCCTACATCCTTGATCTTGTTTGGCCTAAGTTACGTGCAGACCCCCTATTCTGCGGAGGTTACTACGAGGGAGATGTCCTCGCTAACCTTATTAAGGCGGACGATGATTGTTGGACCGGGAGAGAGAACTTCAGGGATGAACTCGAAGGGCTTTTCGATCAAGCCATGAAGCGACCGCACTACGTGAAGGATATGTTTATGGAAGTACTCGGAGTTGACGAAGGAAGCTCCTTTCCGTCGTAAATCGAACCCAGTTGTTCCAATTACGATCCCAGCTTTCGCTGGGATGACGGTTTGCGGCACTTGTTGGCGACCTAAATCAGCCCCAATCGCTCCAGTTTCGCTGCCATTTTCCCCGGTAGCGCATCGCCGATATCCTCGCCCTCGGCCAAGTCGCGCGGGGGATCGCCTTTTAGATATCTCCAGCCTTGGTGGGCGCGTTTGGGGCGGGGGTCTACTCGGATGAGCTTGGGCTCCAGCTCGATCAGCCAGCGGCCATTCTCCTCTTGGCTGAAGCCATTGATAACAGAGCGCGCGACGATCGAATGTTGGTGGATCCAATAGAGCGATCCGCCAATGCAATCTTCCCATTTGGTTGGGCGGTATTTGGTCGTTAGGTAAGGGCTGCGGGTGTTCCCGCGATACCAGCTTTCAATATCCGCATAGCTTTGCGCGCCAAAGGCGATTTTGGTGAGGTGAATGGGCATGCAAGGAATTTAGGGATTGGGGCGCGATTTGCGAGGGTAGGGAAGCATTGTTTCCCCCTCCTTTTTAAAGGAGGGGCAGTGAGACTTGGCGGCTTGCCGCCTAGTCGCAGCGGGGTGGAAATCGCCGCACAATGCGACCTATCGGTCGCAATACCACCCCTAACCCCTCCTTTGAAAAGGAGGGGGAGAACTAGGCCCTGTTGACATAAGTGGTGTGAGACATGGTTTGTTCAAAATTTTCGCCTTCAAAGAGCGAGCGCGGGTGCATAGCGGGTGCTCTGTGCCAAGCGAGCGACGCTGAAGGCGGGAATTTTGAACAAATCCTTTCAGGACGCGGTCCAATTTGGCGCCTGACGTCGTCTTTCGTCACTTACGTGGCACCACCACGCGCGCTCCTCATTCCTAGACAGACACCAAATTGGATCGCGCCATGACCACACCACTTATGTCAACAGGGCCTAGAGCGCGACCATGCCGCTGAGCACGGCCAGACCCAAAAACGCGAAGAACCCCATTGAGTCCGTAATCATCGTCACAAATACAGATGACGCCAGCGCTGGGTCTTGGTCTAAACGTTCAAACACCACCGGCACCAGCACGCCTGCCAAACCCGCAACCACGATGTTGATGACCATCGCAGCCGCAATCACGCCGCCCATCATCGGTGTATAGATCAGCCCGGCAGCAATCCCGATCAGCACCGCAACCGTTACCCCATTCAGCAAAGCCACGCGCAATTCGCGCCATACGATCCGCCATGTGTTGGAGCGGGTGAGCTGATTGGTCGCAATCGCGCGCACGGCGACAGCCATTGTCTGTGTGCCCGCATTGCCTCCAATGCTCGCAACAATCGGCATCAAGACGGCAAGCGCCACCAAATTCTCAATCGCCCCTCCGAAAAAGGCGATAATCGCGCTCGCCACCACCGCCGTGCCCAAATTGGCGATCAACCAGCGCACGCGGCTCGAATAGGCCTCAGCGATAGGCTCGTTAATATCGCCATCGCCCGCGCCTGAGAGAAGCAGCGCATCTTCGCCTGCTTCTTCGGAGATGATGTGGACGATATCATCCACTGTCATCTGCCCCACCAAACGCCCGCTTTCATCCACCACAGCAGCTGAAATCAGGCCGTATTTCTGGAACATCAAAGCGACTTCTTCCTGATCGAGGCTGACAGGGATCAAGGTCTGATCGCGCTTCATCACATCGGTTAGCGCAACAGAGCGCGGGGCGGTGAGGATCCAGTTCAATGCGCATGTGCCTACCGGATGATGGGCGGCATCAATCACGAAAACCTCAAAGAAATCGTGCGTCAAATCGCCTTCTTTACGCAGATAATCGATCAGATCGCCAACGCTCAAATGCTCTGGCACCGCCATAAAGTGGCGGTTCATCAGGCGCCCGGCGGTCTCTTCCGGATAAGAAAGCGCGCTTTCCACCGCGGCCTGCGTTTCAGGCTCCAGCTCAGCGATAATGGCGCGCTGATCGACCTCGTCCAAATCTTCCAGCAGCTGGACCGCATCATCGGTTTCCAGCTCTTCGGCAATGGTCGCAACATCTTCAGCTGGAAGCGCTTCCATCATCAATTCGCGCACGTGATCGTTCAATTCCGCGATCACATCCGCGCTCATCAAATCGGTGATGGCCGCAGCGAAAGTTTCGCGATCATCCTCGCCAATCAGCTCGACAAGGTCAGCAATGTCAGCAGGGTGCAGCGGTTCAACAAGGTCGTAGACCGCGCCCTTATCGCCCGCTTCCAAAGCATCGCGGACGGTCTTCACATATTCAGGTTTGAGCCGGTTTTCCTCATCGTGCCGTTCATCATCCACTCGGTCATCTGGGCGCACTTCCTCATCCGCTTCCACGCTGACGGTTTCATCATCCAAGGCGGCAGGATCGATCATATGGGCGGGTTTAGATGGGCAGGTTTGAAAAGCAACCGCTTAGGGCAGATGTGATTTTGAGCGCGAGGAGTGGGTGACATGCGCGCGGTAAGTGCTAAAGCGCGATCAAACACTGGCCGCTCATGCTGAGCCTGTCGACGCGTGGGCTTTGCGTCCGCCCTTCGACAAGCTCAGGACGAGCGGGGTTTTGATTGATTTAGGAGAATACAAAATGGCCGACACACTCACTTTCACGCTCGACACTGGTGATGGGACAGGCAAGGATGTTGTCATCAAACTGCGCCCTGATCTGGCCCCCGGCCACGTTGAGCGCATCACAGAGCTTGCGAGCGAAGGGTTCTATGACGGCGTCGTGTTCCACCGCGTGATTGCAGGCTTTATGGCGCAAGGCGGCGATCCCACCGGAACCGGCATGGGTGGCAGTGAAAAGCCGGATCTGAAAGCTGAGTTTAACTCAGAACCCCACACCGAAGGCACCTGCTCCATGGCGCGTTCACAAATGCCGGATAGCGCAAACAGCCAGTTCTTCATCTGCTTTGAAGATGCGGAGTTTCTGGACGGCCAATACACCGTCTGGGGTCAGGTGACTTCCGGAATGGAGCATGTGCATGCTCTGCCAAAGGGTGAACCACCAGCGGCGCCTGGCAAGATTGTGAAAGCGAGTGTTGCCTGATCCGCATTTTGAGAATTCCATCGCTGCTGTCGCCAGCGCGATGGAATTATCCCAAGATCCATGGTGGATCATCGGGAGTGCAGCTGTAGTGCTTCACGGCAGTGATCCTGGTACAATAGCCGATATTGATGTGATGATTTCTGAGCGTGATCTGAAAGCGCTCTACATGCGCTTGCCTCTTTCCAATACGCCCGAAGTGGGGAAGCCTATGTTTCGCTCAGACCTGTTCGGCCGGTGGTCCGAGCCAAAGCTGGAAGTTGAATTCATGGCCGGTCTTAGGCTTAGAGAAGCAGGCGAATGGCATCCTATCAAACCAAAAACCCGCGTGGCTTTCCCGGTCGGTAAGCAAATTCTTTTCGCCCCCGAAAAGGCTGAGCTTGTCAATATCCTCCTCCGCTTCGGTCGTGAGAAAGACTGCCTGCGCGCTGCCAGTCTTGAGAACATGTAATGGTGCGCCGCATACTCACATGTTTAATGATGGTGTTGCTCTCCGCCTGCGCCTCATACCCCGACATATCCCAATCCCGCTCACCCTGCCGGTTAGAACCCGGCGGGTGGTGCGATTTTGTGCGGGAAGGGGCGCTTGAGGCTTACCCCTATGCCATCGCCGCCACACAGGCCTACACTGGCGATGATGATGTTTTTCTCGACATTGGATCAAAGCTGAGGCCCATTGAGCGCCTGCCGATCCTCGAAAAATACGAAGACAAAGGCTTTGGTTATCAGCTGTTCGAACAATTTGAGCGCAGCGCCGATACAGCTCCCAAAGCCCGCATTCTGGCCTTTCGCGGGACGGATTTCGACGGGCTGACCGACATATTCTACGGCACTTTGCGCAACGATCAGATTGAGATCGCAGTGCGCACATTCGAAGCGGAAGCCGCGCGTTTCACCGACGATGTGCCGTGGATCGTAACAGGCCATTCGCTGGGCGGGGCACTCGCCACCGAAGTCTCGATTAAGTACCCGGAAGTGCGCGCCTACATGTTCAACACCTCCCCCTTTTACGGCGGTGAGGACATGCAAAACGACATGCGCCGGACCGTCTTTAACGAACGTGGCGAAGTTCTACGCCGGTTCAGAAAATTCGATGCAGCCCCAGCGGCAGACCTATTCACGGTCAATTGCAGCCCGCAAAAAGGCACGTTCTACAAGCACAAGATACGACCACTCGCCGATTGCATAACGTGGATTGCCGCTTACGAAGACGAAGAGGCAGGTCATATCGTTGCGGCCAATGCAATCACAAAGCCAATGGTAGAATGCGGCCCCGCCGACAAACCACACCCGGGTGCAGATCTCACAAAACTAAGCCCTTGCGTTCACATGGCACGGCAGAGGCAAAACTAGGATTGCATGGTTGCACGTTTCCTCCACCAACCGCCAATTGCAACCGAGACCAGAATCAATCCCAACAACAGGGCCATTCCTTGGTTGCGCGGAAGATTGAGCCAATTCGCCTCGGGTTGCAGAAACAGGAAGGGCGACGTGTCAAACATGATTGCAAAAACAAAGCCCGGCAGTAAGAAAACTGTCGCACAGAAATAGCTTATGAATAGTACAGGGAGTCCCGTTGGCGTAAGTCGCATCGCAAGCATTATGGCGGCCATGTAAGGTATCTGCAACGCGATCGCCCAGCCCATCGGTCCTATGTAATCTGCTCGCATCGCCCAGGTGACGGGATAAATCCAAAACCCTACCGCCACATAGGCAAAAATGGGTGCGGCGATCAAAAGCGCTATCCTCTTCCAGTCTGAGGATAGGCGCATTTTCCAAGCAGCGATTAAACACCCCACCACCCAATACAAGCTCCGATCACCTGCCGCATCGGTCTCAGCTGCCATGGCCGCGCACCATTCGCCTTGCTCGTCACCGACAATGTAATTTGCTATGCGGAGTATTGCGCGAGTCCAGATGTTTAGGCCGCTCATGCTGTTTTCTCCTTCAAGTTACCGAGAGGATTGGGGCGCGTCACGTCTTTCAGCACTAAAAGCCCAGCCGATGTAATACGGTAGGCATGACGGGGCGGGCGACCCGGCTTGCTAGGCTCTAACCACTGGGATTCGACCAGACCTCTTTCACTGCACCGAGCGAGGATGGGGTATAACGATCCGGACTTCAGACCAGTCTCACGAGATATTTCAAGGCCATAGCGCCATTCATTGCTGCAGCTCGCCAAACACGCAAGGGTTGCAAGAGTTTGAGAAGAGGGCGGTCTATTCCGTTTCATAATACTTTTCTATATATGTAGACTTAAGAGTCAAGGCAATAAAGAGCTGGCTGTCTTGGCCGAATGATTGAACCTCAGCGCACATCCCGCTAGATGCGCCTCCAATCATGAAACCGACGACTGAACCCAGAACCGCTCCCGGCGAAAAGCCTAAGACGTATCGCGTCAAAAGCTTCGGCTGCCAGATGAACGTCTATGATGGCGAGCGTATGGGAGAGCTGCTTGATGGCGAGGGACTTGCGCCTGCGCCAGAGGGTGAGGATGCGGATCTGGTGGTGCTCAACACCTGCCATATTCGCGAGAAGGCAGCGGAGAAGATTTACTCCGATATTGGCAGGTTGACCAAAGGCAAAACGCAGAAAAAAGCGCCCATGATTGCGGTGGCTGGGTGTGTCGCGCAGGCAGAGGGCGAAGAGATTATGGCGCGCGCGCCAGCGGTCTCCATGGTGGTTGGTCCGCAAGCTTATCATCGCCTGCCCGATATGCTGGACAAGGCCGTGACGGGTCAGCGCGCGACCGACACCGATATGCCTGCGATTGCGAAATTTGCCGAGCTTCCGGCTCGCAAACGCAAAGCGCCAAATGCGTTTCTGACGGTGCAAGAAGGGTGCGATAAATTCTGCACCTATTGCGTGGTTCCCTATACACGCGGCGCGGAAATATCGCGGCCTTACAGTGATTTGTTGGATGAAGCGCACAAACTGATCGAAGCGGGTGCGCGCGAAATCACTTTGCTGGGCCAAAATGTGAATGCCTGGGCAGGCGAAGATGACAAGGGCAGGGCGGTTGGCCTTGCCGGGCTTATCCGTGCGCTTGCGCCTTTGGATGGGTTGGAGCGCATTCGGTACACCACCTCGCATCCCAATGACATGGAAGATGATCTGATCGCAGCGCATGGCGAAGTGGCCGAATTGATGCCGTATCTCCACCTCCCTGTGCAATCGGGCAATAACCGCGTTTTGAAAGCCATGAACCGCGCGCACACGGCAGAAAGCTATTTGCGCCTGCTTGAACGCTTTCGCGAAGCGCGGCCCGATATCGCGCTGTCAGGTGATTTTATCGTCGGCTTTCCAGGCGAAACTGAGGCGGAATTTGAAGACACTTTGGCGCTGGTAGATGAAGTCCGCTACAGCCAAGCCTTCAGCTTCAAATATTCGCCGCGCCCCGGTACGCCTGCGGCAACAATGGACAATCAATTGCCGCGCGATGTGATGGATGATCGCCTCGCGCGTCTGCAAGAACGCCTAAACCGCGACCAACGCGCGTTTAACGATGCGCTGGAGGGCAAGACATGCAAAATCCTCGTCGAACGCAAAGGCAAACGCGAAGGCCAATGGCTGGGCAAAGCGCCGTGGCTCACCAGCGTGTGGTTTGAAGGCGATGCCGCGATTGGCGATATGGTTGAGGTCGCTATGGTTGAGGCAGGCCCCAATGCGATGCGGGGCGAATTATTGGGCTAAGGTTTTCGCCTCGTCAATTTCCATGTTTACCGCGGTTGAGGCAATTGTGCTGTAATATCGATTTGGCGCATAGTTTCGCGGATCGCTATAGAGACCCTTAATAAAGGCTCGATCGAAAGTTGTTAGCTCTGGAGGGGCGTCCTCGTCTTGGAACAGAGTGAGAATTGTCGAAGCGGCCGGTATTGTCTCACTCTCAATTTCGCTTGTCGATGCAAACGTACGCATGGTCGCATAATCAGCGAGTTGCTCTAGCGTTTTGCCATTTGCACTCGCCAGTTCGATAAGCACAACCGCTGATCTTATTTCGCTTCTCACAGGGAATTGGAACCGCGTGCCGCTCCAAATGGCGTTAATGACCTGAAAGTTTTTACCTCTTGCAGTGTCCGGCAGGGCAACACCGTCTGCACTCCGCACTTGCAGAGTGTTCCAAGCGCGGACGGGGTCCTTTTCTTCCAAAACCCAAATCCGCTGATAGCTCAACAAATGGCTTAGCAAATCTGAATCATACTTTAGCCATTTACTGGGCTTGCCTTTGTCCGCGGGAATGAACTTAACTAGGATGTTAGGAGTGCATGGATCTGAAGGATCGCGACGGTTTGCGCCAAGTTGTTCGGCATTGTCTGCAATTCGTTGAGCAATAACGTTGGCAGCCCCTTCAGGCACGCCAACGACTTTCGGGCAAATCGCTTCAAAAAATGTCGGAACAGTCCGGCCTCTGCGCGGTTTTCGCGCAATCGCGGTGACCATTTCCTTCAGTACCTTGCGTCTTTGAGATTTTGTCGGAGGCGCTTCAACGACAATCTGTTCTTTGGGTTTAGTCTGCTGGGTTGGTTCTTCAGCTACAGGTGCGGTTTGTAAGGAAAGGGCTAAGAGAACGCTTGAAATCGTCACGACTACACTCCTCTGACTGCAACTGAGTTTTACAATCGTGCTTAGTTTCTATGAACAAGGCATGACTTTCCACCACCACAGATACCTATGTGGCTTGCCTTCATGCGCCAAGCTCTTACCTTCGCGACTCAGCACACACGTTCATCTGCAAAGGAACTTATGGGCCGCAGACCAACTCGCAAAATCGATCCGGCAGTTTTGCCCGATCCGATCAATTCGAACCAAATGGCAAAAGCTTCGGTCGAATTGTCCTTCGAAAACCAGTCTTTACTGGGTGCACTCTTTGGGCAGTTTGATGCCAATTTGGTGCAGGTGGAAAACCGGCTTTCGGTGATGATCCATGCGCGCGGGGACAAATTGCTGATCGAGGGGGCTGAGGACAATGTCGCGCGCGCCCGCGAAACGCTCACCACCATGTATGACCGGCTGGCCCAGGGGCAGGATTTGGATGCCGGCGCGATTGAATCGCTGATTGCGATGTCCAATGAACCGACTTTGGAAGGGATAATTTCGGGCGACAAGGAAGAGCCGCCGATCATGATCCGCACCCGGCGCAAAACGATTGTGCCGCGCTCTGCCACTCAGATCACCTATATGCGCAGCCTTGTGCGCGATGACATTATCTTTGCGCTGGGACCGGCGGGGACAGGCAAGACATATCTTGCGGTTGCCCAAGCTGTCAGCCAGTTGATGACCGGGAGCGTGCAGCGCCTGATCCTTTCGCGCCCGGCGGTGGAAGCGGGTGAAAAGCTGGGCTTCCTGCCCGGCGATATGAAAGACAAAGTCGATCCCTATCTGCGCCCGCTCTATGATGCGCTGTATGATTGCATGCCGCCCGAACAGGTGGAGCGGCGGATCGAAAGCGGCGAGATCGAGATCGCGCCCATTGCCTTTATGCGCGGTCGCACTTTGGCGGATGCGTTTGTTATCCTTGATGAGGCGCAAAACACGACACGCGAACAGATGAAGATGTTCCTGACCCGATTTGGCCAAAACAGCCGCATGGTAATCTGCGGAGACCCGCGCCAAGTCGATATTCCGGGCGGTGACCGGATGAGCGGCTTGGCAGATGCGGTCGACAAGCTGGAGGGCGTCGAAGGCTTCGGCACCATCCGCTTCACCGCAGCCGACGTGGTGCGCCACCCGATCGTGGGGCGGATTGTCGAGGCGTATGAGGGAGACTGAGTTAGCGTTTTCTAATGGACTTTCCGGACCGAGATGATCGAACATGGCCAATGCGTTGGTGGGCAATTCACAACGTCTATTTTCCACTGCCGGTAGTCGTCATTACTGTTGCGACTTTTCCTAACGACGCATGGTTTTTTGGTCTGAGTGGGTGGCTTGTCGTTTCGGTTCTTTGGATCGCCTATCGAAATGCAAATGATCTCATTACGCGCCGCTGGTGGTTGGGATTGTTTTCAAGCATTTGCGCGATGTTAGGCTACACTGGAGCATTGGTGTTGGCGGGGCCGGGCGATACAGAAATCTGTTACGACATGGTAGTAAGTACGGGTTTTCGCGGCCCCCTTCAAAACCTTGGTCCTTCCCCCAGCTGTGATGGAACCCCTCTGAATGATATAGAAACTGACTGATCGTGAACGCTGATATTCACATCGAGAATTGGCCCGAAGTCGATTGGATGGGCCTGTTTGAGCGGGCAGCAAAAGCCACCGGTGAGGTTGCAAGGGAGCTTGCTTGCATGCGCCTTCAAACCAGCGTCCTCTTCACCTCCGATGCCGAGGTCCACACCCTCAACCGTGAATGGCGTGATCGCGATAAGCCCACCAATGTCTTGAGCTTCCCGATGCTCACCCGTGCAGAATTGTTCGATCTCGCCGCTGACGGCCCGCCTGTTATGCTCGGTGACATCGCGCTCGCATACGAGACGTGCGCGCGCGAGGCGGAAGAAAAGTCCATTCCGCTCGAACACCATGCAGCCCATCTCATCATTCACGGCCTCCTCCATCTCGCTGGCTATGACCATGTCCATTCCGATGAAGAGGCCGAAGCGATGGAGGCTTTGGAGATAAGGGCTCTTGCAAAAATGGGTATTCCAGACCCATATG
>JBCAZT010000044.1:10482-20571 GCA_038532855.1 Pseudomonadota bacterium | reverse complement strand
CCGCTTTCGGTTGCGGAAAGCCGCGATGTGAAAGGCCTTCATAAGGGCTATCAATACCGGTGAAGTTTTTAAGCTCCCCTGCTCGCGCTTTCTTATAAAGGCCTTTCACATCGCGGCTTTCCGCAACCGAAAGCGGCGTATCAACGAAGATTTCGATAAACTCGCCTTCGCCCATCATCTCCCGCACCATGCGCCGTTCTGCACGGAAAGGTGAGATAAAGGCCGTGAGCACAATCAGGCCAGCATCAGTCATCAGTTTGGCAACTTCGCCGATGCGTCGGATGTTCTCAATCCGGTCCGTTTCAGTAAAGCCCAAATCCTTGTTGAGACCGTGCCGAACATTGTCGCCATCCAAAAGGAATGTGTGGCGGTTCATCAGCGAGAGTTGTTTTTCAACTTCGTTGGCAATTGTCGATTTGCCCGAACCCGAAAGCCCTGTGAACCACAGCACACGCGGCGTCTGGTTTTTCATGACCGCATGTTCTTCACGGCTTACGCTCGTTGGCTGCCAGTGGACGTTCTGTGCGCGGCGCAGGCTGAAATCGATCATCCCAGCACCGACAGTGGCGTTGGTAAATTTGTCGATGAGGATAAACCCGCCAAGCGCGCGAGATGTCTCATAAGCCTCAAAGGTGATTGGCTTGTCCGTCGAAAATTCGCACACGCCGATGGAGTTTAATTCCAAAGTCTTGGCCGCGAGATGATCGAATGTGTTGACGTCAACCTCATGCTTGGGCGGTTGGACTGTGGCCGTTACCATTTGGCTGCCCAGTTTCATCCAATATCCGCGCCCTGGCTTCATCGCGGTCTCATCCATCCACACAATCGTGGCGGAGAATTGATCGGAGGCTTCCGGCGGATCATCTGCTGCCGCAATCACATCGCCGCGGCTGCAATCAACCTCGTCATTCAGTGTGATGGTGACCGATTGGCCTGCAAGCCCTTCGTCCAATTGGCCATCAAAAGTCTCTATGGATTTGACCGTGCTGGTCTTGCCAGCAGGCACAATGCGCACCGGATCACCCGGCTTAATCGTTCCGCTGGAGATCTGTCCTGCAAAGCCCCGGAAATCGAGATTGGGACGGTTCACCCATTGCACGGGCATACGGAAGGTGCGCGCTTGCGCTGCCTCGTTAGCAAGCTCAACCGTTTCCAGATGATCGATCAGCGCGCGGCCTTCATACCAAGGCGTGTTGTCCGAAGGCGCGGTAGTGATGTTGTCGCCTTTAAAGCCCGAAATCGGAATCGCTGTGAATTTCTCAATGCCAACCTCTTTGGCGAAGGCTGCATAATCGGCAACGATCTGATCAAATGTGCCCTCATCATAGTCGACAAGGTCCATCTTATTCACCGCAAGCACCAAATGTTTGATGCCCAGAAGGTGCGTTAGATAAGAGTGCCGCCGCGTTTGAACCAGCACGCCTTTGCGCGCATCCACCAAGATAATGGCAAGGTCTGCGGTTGATGCTCCGGTGACCATATTGCGCGTATATTGTTCATGACCTGGCGTATCCGCGACGATGAATTTGCGCTTTTCGGTCGTGAAAAAGCGGTACGCGACATCGATTGTGATGCCCTGTTCGCGTTCGGCGGCTAGGCCATCGACCAGCAAAGCAAAATCAATCTCTTCGCCCTGCGTGCCGACTTTCTTACTGTCGGTTTCAAGCGCTGCCAGCTGATCTTCAAAGATCATTTTGGAATCGTATAGAAGGCGCCCGATCAGGGTCGATTTGCCATCATCCACACTGCCGCAAGTGATGAAACGCAACAGGCTTTTACGCTGATGTTGATCGAGATACGCATCGATATCCTCTGCAATGAGGCTGTCGACTTGGAAAGATGATTGTTCTGTCATGTTCTGCTCGTCATCCCAGCGAACGCTGGGATCCAGTTAGCTTGAGAGTAATGGTGGGAGACCCCCGCTTTCGCGAGGGTTGACGCTTCGGAACGCTGCGCATTCCGTGGCGCATCAAAAATACCCCTCTTGCTTCTTGTCTTCCATCGAGGCGGATTGTCCTTTGTCGATGGCTCGGCCCTGTCGTTCCGAGCCGGTAGCAAGGAGCATTTCCTGAATGATGAGGTTCATGTCGGTCGCATCGCTTTCTGTGGCGCCGGTGAGCGGGTAGCAACCCAATGTGCGGAACCGGACAGACCGCTCGACCACTTCTTCGCCTTCTTCAAAACGGAAACGGTCATCATCAACCACCAGGATCAACCCGTCGCGCGTTACCGTTGGCCGTTTTTGCGACATATAAAGCGGCACAATGTCGATCTTTTCGAGCGCAATGTACTGCCAGATATCAAGCTCGGTCCAGTTCGAGATTGGGAAGACGCGGATGCTCTCATCCTTGTTCTTCTTCGCGTTGTAGAGGTTCCACAGCTCAGGCCGTTGGTTCTTTGGGTCCCAACGATGCGAAGCTGTGCGGAAGGAGAAGACACGCTCTTTCGCGCGCGCTTTTTCCTCATCGCGCCGCCCGCCGCCAAAAGCTGCATCAAACCCATGTTCAGTCAAAGCGCGCTTCAAGGGATCGGTCAGTTGCGCCTGCGAATAAAGCGCAGAGCCTGTGTCAAACGGATTGATGCCTTGTTCTTCCGCCTCATCATTTTGCGCCACGATCAGTTCAAGATTGTATTCCTCAACCGTCTTGTCGCGGTGATCGAGCAGGTCCTGAAAATCCCAGCCCGATGCAACATGCAGCATCGGGAATGGTGGCGGCGATGGATAGAAAGCCTTGCGTGCCAAATGCAGCATGACGGACGAATCCTTGCCAACCGAATAGAGCATGACCGGCTTTTCAGCTTCGGCCACGACTTCGCGAAAAATGTGAATGCTCTCGGCTTCGAGGCGTTCCAAATGAGTAAGAGTGCGCATGCAGGTGCTGCTAGACGTTGCAGTGCACAATACAACCCCGCTTTTCGGCCATCAACCAAAGCATGTCTTGGCCGCCATAAAGCGCACGTTGCATCTCAAAAGGGGTGGAGAGACAAGCGAGCGATTGGAGCGGGTAGGGGGAATCGAACCCCCCTAGCCAGCTTGGAAGGCTGGAGCATTACCACTATGCTATACCCGCCCGCTCTCGCTGCATCTGAAGCAGCGGCGCAATGGCACTATTTCTCGGGCCGCGTCAATAAATAGTTGGGCGAAAGATAACACCACGACAGGATAAAGCTGGGATTAAGTGTTCACTTTCTTGCAACACACCCTGACGAATCTTCCATTTGACCTAGAGCTAACTTGAGCGCATCGAGCAAGCAGACCTGCGGGGAGTCCGTTGGTCGCACTCCATATTCGAGGGAGTCTCGATCATGCCAGATAAGGCAACAATATCTGCAGGCGGCAGCAAACCGTCTTTCGGCGTCTTTATAGGGCGCTTTCAACCTCTCCATGTCGGCCATGAATTTGTCATTCGCGAAGCCTTGGCGCGCGTCGATCGGCTGATTGTGTTGGTTGGATCAGCCAATACTGCACGCAATCCTCGCAATCCTTTCACCTTTGAAGAACGCGCGCACATGCTGCACAGCGCTTTTGCTTATGAAAATTCACAAGGTCGGCTGATTGTCGAACCTTTGGATGATCATCTCTATTCAGACACTGCCTGGACAGCTGAAGCTCAGAGACGGGTGCACGAGATAGTGCTCGAAGAAGGCAATGCTGGCTTTGCAGCCAATGGCCTTGAAGATTTCGACATTAAACTGGCAGGCTTTGGCAAGGACAAATCCTCTTATTACCTAAAGCTGTTCCCCGCTTGGGGCAGCATCCAAATTGAAAGCCAGTTTGGAACTTTCAGCTCATCCGACATTCGCGCCCGCTACTTCGCAAGGCTCAGCGATGTCCCGGCGCACGTTCTGTCTGACGGCGTGGCTCAGCAATTGAAGGATTTCCAGCTCACCGAGGAATTCAAACAATTGCTTGCAGAGCGTGAATATCTTGATGCCTACCCAGCTGAATGGGGTGACGGCCCATTTATCACGGCTGATGCTGTCGTGATCCAAGCGGGCCATATTTTGCTGGTTGAGCGGGGCCAATTGCCCGGCAAAGGTCTGCTCGCTTTACCCGGTGGCTTTGTTGGACAAGACGAGCGGATCCGCGATGCCGCCATTCGCGAACTGCGAGAGGAAACCGGGATTTCGGATGGCAAAGGCCAAATCCCGCCTGCCATGCTTGCAAGCTTTATTGAAGACAGCCGCACCCGCGTCTTTGATGCTCCGGGGCGCTCTTTAAGAGGGCGCGTTATCACTCATGCCTTTTTGTTCCGGATGCCAGAGCGGCGTGATCTGGCACAGGTTAAAGGCGGCGATGATGCGGCGCATGCGCGTTGGTATCGGCTCGGCGAATTGCGGGCGGATATGCTGTTCGAAGATCACTGGGCCATCATTGAGGCGATGGCTGATCTATAATTTCAAGGCGTGCCGGGGAGTCCGGCAAGCCAATTTCAAATGTGAGGAGTTCACAAAATGCGTAATCTTATTCTGGCAACCGATAGCTATAAGCACAGCCACTTTCTGCAATATCCGCCTGAAGCGCGCGCGATCAGCGCATATGGCGAAGCGCGGCCCAATCCCTTCACCGATGAGGTCGTGTTCTTTGGCCTTCAACCCTTTCTGCTCGATTATCTGAGCCATCCCATATCCGCCGATGACATTGCGGAGGCCGAGGCGATTTGCGCAGCCCATGGCGTGCCTTTTAATCGCGCAGGCTGGGATGCAATTGTGAAAGAGTATGGCGGTTTTCTCCCGCTCGAAATCAAGGCGCTGGCAGAAGGTCACGTCGTGCCCACCGGAGTGCCGCTTTTCCAAGTGGTCAACACCGATGATCGGATGGCGTGGCTCACCACCTTTATTGAAACCGCTTTGCTGCGGGCTGTGTGGTATCCGACCACCGTGGTAACGCTCAGCTGGAAATGCGCGGCGGTGATTGGTGCAGGGCTTGCCAAAAGCTCTGATGATCCAGCCGCGCAATTGCCGTTCAAACTGCATGATTTTGGCGCGCGAGGCGTTTCCAGCGGAGAAAGCTCAGGCCTTGGCGGAATGGCGCATCTCGTGAACTTTGCAGGAACCGATACCATCGAGGGGATATTGGCTGCGCGGCGGTATTACGGGGCGGATATGCCCGGCTTTTCTATTCCGGCGGCCGAACACTCCACCATGACAGCGTGGGGTAAGACCCGGGAGGAGGCAGCCTACGCCAATATGCTCGACAGCTTTGAAGGCGAAGGCGCGCCGGTAGCGGTTGTTTCTGACAGCTATGACCTGGATTACGCGGTTGAGAGCATTTGGGGCGATGCTTTGAAAGGCAAAGTGCTCGCTCGCAAAGGCACTCTGGTTGTCCGCCCAGATAGCGGTGATCCGGTTGAAACACCGGCACGTGTGCTTGCCAAATTGTGGGATATTTTTGGCGGCACGACCAATGCCAAAGGCTACCGTGTGCTCAACGATCGAGTGCGCGTTATTCAGGGCGATGGCATGAACTTAGAAAGCATTGGCTGGCTCGTTGACCGGGTGATCGCCGATGGTTTTGCGATCGACAATATCGCGTTTGGGATGGGCGGCGGATTGTTGCAATCAGTCAATCGAGATACTCTGCGTTTCGCCATGAAAGCCAATGCAATGCGCGATGATCGCGGCGACTGGCATGACGTTTCAAAACGGCCTGCAACCGATCCGGGCAAGGCCAGCAAAGCGGGACGTCAAGCGGTGGTAGAGCGGGACGGCAGATTGGTTGCCACACGGCTCGATATGATTGATCCGGCTGAGGACCTTCTCAAACCCGTTTGGCGCAATGGCGAATTGCTGGTCCGGCACAGCTTTGACCAGGTGAGAAAGCGAGCGTCTCTGACTTAGTGCAGCTGGCCACCCACTCCCTCCACCCTTCCACCCGGATTTTCACACCGGAGTATGATCCGGGTGGAAGGGTGGAGGGAGTGGGTGGCTGGGCTATCCCAAAAAAAATCAACCCACCGCCATATTGTCAATCAGGCGCGTGCCCCCGATCCGAGCGGCTACCAGCAACCGGGCGGGGGCATCGCCAAGCGCCTCCAATGGGCTAAGCGATTTGGCATCGGCCAGAACGGCGTAATCGACGCTGGAGAAGCCCGCTTCAATCAAAGAGTTTTCCAATTCCCTGATCACTTTACCCGCATCGGCTCTGCTTTCAATCGCGGATATGGCCGTTTTCATTGCGTTTGGAAGGGTCGCTGCCGCCTTCCTATCGCGATCAGATAAATACCGATTGCGGCTCGACATCGCCAAGCCATCAGCCTCGCGCACAGTGGGTACCCCGATGATTTGATGCGCATAAGGGCGGGTAAGGTCGAGATCGCGGGCCATTGTTCGGATCACGGCCAATTGCTGGAAGTCCTTCTCGCCGAAAAAGGCCATATCGGGCTGCACTTGATTGAAAAGTTTGCACACCACTGTCGCCACGCCATCAAAATGGCCCGGCCTATCTGCGCCGCACAGACCGCTGGATACTCCGCTTACCGAAATGCTGCTGGCGAAACCTTCTGGGTACATAGCGCCCGCATCGGGCGCCCACAGCAATGCGCATCCTTCCGCTTCCAGCATGGCGGCATCTTCTTCCAATTGCCGGGGATAGGCATCCAAATCTTCATTCGGGCCAAATTGCGTAGGGTTCACAAAGATCGAGGCGACGACATGATCGCACGCCTCCCGCGCCCGGCGCACCAGTGTCAAATGCCCGTTATGTAGCGCCCCCATGGTCGGTACCAAGCCAATGCTCGCACGCGCGCCATCTTCGCCGCCGCGCAGTTTTCCCAGCATTGTTCTCAACACATCCAGATTATGCGCGGTTTGCATGAGAAGCCTCTCTTGGATAAAATCGACCACGCTTTTAACCGAGGCTGGTCCGCTCCCACAAGCGGCACCAAAAACAAAGCGGTCGCATGCTTTTGAGCGGAGAAAACAGGTAATGGTCGAAACCCCAGCTGGCGGTGCGCACACTCAAGCAAAGACAGCGCATCGCATTGTCTTTGCCAATGAAAAGGGCGGCACGGGTAAATCGACAACGGCTGTGCATGTGGCTGTCGCGCTTGCCTATCGCGGCGCGCGGGTCACGATGCTGGACCTTGATCCGCGTCAGCGAACGACATTTCGCTATCTTGAAAACCGGGTTGGCACGATGACCAAGCGTGGCATCGACCTGCCAACGCCTGCTGCCGAAGTGTTTAAAGGCCGCAGCCCGGAGGCGCTTCTTGTTGCGATGGACAGGTTGGAAAAAGACACCGATTTCCTGATTATCGACAATCCGGGCCGCGATGATCCTTTCGCTCGCGCAGCGGTAGAAAATGCGGACACTTTGGTCACACCGCTCAATGATAGTTTTGTCGATTTTGACCTTATCGGTCAGGTCGATGGCGAAACTTTCAAAGTGAGAAAGCTTTCCTTTTTTGCAGAGCTCATCTGGGAAGCGCGCATGAAACGTTCCAAAGTCACATTAGAAGAGCATCGCCGCGAAATGGACTGGATTGTCGTGCGCAACCGCACCGGCCACGTCGAAGCGCGCAACCAGGCTAGACTTGAGCGGGCGCTCAAAGAGATGTCGCAGCGTGTGGGGTTCCGGGTCTCAAAAGGTCTTTCCGAGCGCGTTATTTACCGCGAGCTTTTCCCGTCAGGCCTCACTTTGCTGGATAAGAAGCATTTGGGCGAACTTGGCACCAGCCACCTAATCGCGCGCCAGGAATTGCGGTCACTGTTGCAAAATCTCAATCTGCCCGAATTTGCTCGCAGCAAAGAGGAATTAGAGCTAGCGTAGCTCCATGCTTAAATTCGCGATTTTACTTGGGCTTGGTGTGCTTCTTTACCGCTATGCCATTGGGCAATGGCCGTGGGCGGGATTGTTTGCAAAGCCCACTCGTTCGCAGGCCGTGTTCAACGCGCGCAAATTGTTGGGTGTGGAAGCGGGCGCTAGCCGTGAAGACATCAAAGCAGCGCATAAACGGCTTATTGCGATGGTCCATCCCGACAAAGGCGGCACCAATGCGCAAATCCACGAAGCCAATGACGCGCGCGATCTCTTGCTAAACGAATTGCCTGATCAAGGCGTGCAAGCGCCGACAGACAGCGAAGAGGATGCGCCTCCACGCGATTGACATATTTGAGGTTCAACAGGGTCGCGCGCCGCTGGTAGTAAAGCTGAAAGATCAGCACGCTAAGGGGCATCACTGATTTTAGACACCCAATGACAGGACCAACCTACCCATGAGCCATCAATTCGACGCCACCGTTTTGCGGGAATACGATATTCGCGGCATTATTGGCGAAACTCTGGGCGCAGAGGATGCGCGCGCCATTGGCCGCAGTTTTGGCACTTTGCTCTCCCGTGCAGGCGGCAAGACTGTCGCGGTGGGTTATGATGGGCGCACATCGTCTCCGATGCTCGAAGAAGCTTTGGTGGATGGCTTGACCGCCGCGGGCTGTGATGTCGTCAAAATCGGCATGGGTGCAACCCCGATGCTGTATTACGCCGAGGCTTCAAGCGAAGAGGTGGATGGCGGCATTCAGATAACAGGCAGCCACAATCCCCCCAATTACAATGGCTTCAAAATGGTCTTTCAGGGTCGTCCGTTCTTCGGGGTCGACATCCAGAAACTCGGGGAAATCGCTGCCGCTGGGGATTGGACCTCTGGGACCGGCGCCGTGTCTGAGCGCAGCATCATGGGCGAGTATGTCGAGCGCATGCTCGAAGGTCTCACTGGAATAGACACCGCCGCTTTGGAAGGTCTCAAAGTCGGCTGGGATGCGGGCAATGGGGCGGCTGGCCCAGCCCTCGAAGTTCTCGCTGCCAAGCTTCCCGGGGAGCATCATCTCTTGTTCACTGAGGTTGACGGACATTTTCCTAATCACCACCCTGATCCAACGGTTGAAGAGAACTTGGCTGATCTTCGCGCGCTTGTCGCAGACAAGAACCTCGATTTTGGAGTTGCTTTTGATGGCGATGGCGACCGTATCGGCGCGATTGACGGTACGGGCCGCGTGATCTGGGGTGATCAGCTCTTGATGATCTACGCAGAGGACGTGCTGAAATCACATCAAGGCGCCACAATCATTGCCGATGTCAAAGCATCGCGTGCTTTGTTCGATCACGTCGCCGCTCATGGCGGGGCGCCTTTGATGTGGAAGACAGGCCATTCGCTTATTAAATCCAAAATGAAGGAAACTGGTTCCCCATTGGCGGGAGAAATGTCGGGTCACATCTTCTTCGCCGATACGTATTATGGATTTGACGATGCTTTGTATGCTGGCGTGCGCCTGCTTGCTGCCTCTGCCAGGTTGGGAAAATCCGTGACCGAACTGCGCGGCGCTATTCCTGATATGCTCAACACGCCGGAAATGCGCTTTCAAGTGAATGAAGCGCGCAAATTTCCTGCTGTTGCCGAGGTTACAGAGCGTCTTACAACCAATCCCGGCCCAGCGGTGGAGAGCGTCAATGCTACCGATGGCGTGCGGGTCAACACGGCCGATGGCTGGTGGCTGCTGCGCGCATCGAACACACAAGACGTCCTAGTGGCGCGCGCTGAAAGCGATACGGAAGAAGGGCTCGAGAGGCTGATGGCGCAAATTGATGAGCAATTGGCGCTGTCCGGCCTCGAACGCGGGGAAAGCGTTGGGCACTAAACCCTCATACGGGCCCAAGTTAGATATGGGGCCGGGTGATTGGCCGTGGTCCGCGCTCGGCATTTCAAAGACGACTGACAAGGGCGCGATCCACGCCGCCTATGCTGGAAAGCGCGCACAACTCGACAGTGAGACGATGCGCATATCGGCCTTCGCCGAACTAACCGAGGCGCGCGAGAAGGCGCTGTTTCTGGCCTCTGAAATCCAGCGCGAACTGGACCGCAAAGGTCGTGTGTTGGAAGATCAGCCTGCTCCCGAAGAGGCGATTGACACGCCCATTCCTCAAGCCGACATCCCGCCAGAGCCAGAGCCAGAGCCAGAGCCAGAGCCAGAGCCAGAGCCAGAGCCAGAGCCAGAGCCAGAGCCAGAGCCAGAGCCAGAGCCAGAGCCAGAGCCAGAGCCAGAGCCAGAGCCAGAGCCAGAGCCAGAGCCAGAGCCAGAGCCAGAGCCAGAGCC
>JBCAZT010000044.1:0-10382 GCA_038532855.1 Pseudomonadota bacterium | reverse complement strand
AGAGCAAGAGCCAGAGCCAGAGCCAGAGCCAGATTGGGAGCATGGGGGAGGATATCGCCCTTCCTATGATCCTGAGCCGCAAGACGAGCGTGAAGAATGGTCAGGCCTTGATCCCGATCCCCAAAAGGAATGGTCGCACGCAGGTGGCTATGTGTCCGAGGCTGGAAAAGCAGCCAAAGCGCGAGGCGATGATCATCTCGAATGGGCCGGTGATGCTGCAAAAGGGGCAGGCAAAGGGATCAAAGCCTTTCTGGAACGCTATCCGCCCGAGAAATATGGCGGCTACTATATCGGAGTGCTGTTTCTCTTCCTGTTCTATTGCAGCAGTTGAGGAAATTCCGCGTGTCGGGGAACGCGCAAATCCTTTGATGCGTTGAATATTAAAGGCAAATTGAAAGAGAGCTGAGCTTTATGTTTGTGCGTTTTATGCTGGCCGCTTCGGTCTCCCTATTGTCTGTATCAGTCCCAGCTTTGGCTCAAGACAATGACGAAGAAACCGTCGAATTTTCCGAAGAGGCCGATACCTCATCGGAGGCGGAAACGTTCGAATTTCTGACCGAGGAAGAGGAAGAGCTCGCCGCCATACAGGCTGAGTTGACGGAAGAGTTCGGCCTGCTTGGGGAGCTCTTCAAACCCGAACCTCTCACTGATGAACAAGAGGCATTGCTGCCGAAAGCTCAGACCATGGCAGACGTGATTATGCCTGAAGGCACCCTTTCGCTTGCCATGCGCGACATGATGGATTCGATGTTTGATGTCATCACTGCGGCAGCCACGGAAGATCCTCGCACGCGTTTGTCGGAAGTTTCAGGTGTGGAACTGGACGAATTGAGCGAGCTTGATGATGAAGCAGCTCAAGAAGCCCTTGATATTTTCGATCCGCAATTTGCAGAGCGTACCGATCAAAGCATGGTCTTTATCGCCGATATGATGGGCGAATTGTTCGCCGCATTGGAGCCTTCTTACAGAGATGCCTATGCGCGCGCGCTGACGAAGCGATTTGGTGATGAGGAAATGGACGAATTGTTGGCCTTTTTCAGCACGCCATTGGGTGAAAAATTTGCCGTTGAATCTTTCGCGATCCAATATGACCCGCAAATGTTGGGTGTGATGGAGCAAATGGGACCTGCATTTGCTGAAGTGCTTCCCGGCATATTAGAAGACGCGGAGGCTTTGGATGCCGTTTTTGAAGATGGGCGCAATTTCAGCGATCTTAGCGAAGCCGAACGCGCGCGGGCCTCTGGCCTGCTTGGCAAATCCGTACGTGAACTTGACGCTTTGCAGCCAGAAACACAAGAAGTGAGCGACGAAGACGAGGATGAGGGACTGACCTAATTGGTTCCATCCTTTTGGCTCATTTGAAAAGACCCACTTGGGAGAATAGATATGAAACGCACCATCCTCACCGCCGCATCAGGCATTGCGCTTGCTTTTTCGGCAGCGCCGATTGCCGCGCAAACCGTCGACAGCCAAGAGCCCACTGCTGAAGAATTCGCTGCCTTTGGCGAATTGTTTGGCGATATGTTTGGAACGGCTGATCCGCTTACTGAAGAGCAAGCAGCGCGTGTGCCTGCGGCGCAAGCGGTGGTTATGAGGCTCTTTCCTGAAGGCACGTATGCCAAGATGATGGACGAGACCATGAAGCCGATGTTTGATGGTATCATGGGCGAAATGGGCGGCGGTGCGCCTGCTCTGTCTCTTTCAAAGCTGACCGGTCTTGACCCTTTCACATTGGCCGAAGTGGATGATGCGAAGTTGCAGGCCGCACTGACTTTGCTCGATCCGCAAGCTGACGCACGCAATTCAGCGATGACCACTGTCATGTTTGACATGCTTTCAGGCATTTTTGATAAGGTCGAACCAGCCTATCGCTCCGGCCTGGCGCGGGCCTATGCGGTTCGCTTTACCGACGCAGAGCTGGCTGATCTTGATGCCTATTTCCAAACGCCAGTGGGCGCGAAATATGCAGCCGAAAGCTTCCTCATCTATGCTGATCCGCAAGTGATGGAGAGCATGAATGAGATGATGCCACTCGTTATGGAGGCGATGCCGGGCATGATGGAAGGCATGGCAGAAGTCACTGAGAAATACCCTGAAGGGCGCAAATTCCCAGCGCTCAATGACACCGAAAAAGAAGAGCTTGCTGCATTGCTTGGTGTGAGCCTTGATGACCTGGCGAACAGCGAACCGTCCGGTGCGAGCGAAGAGGAATATTGGGAAGAGGATGTCAGCACGGACGCAGCGGGCTGATCTTTGCTTGCGGGCGGGGTGAGTGAATGCCATCTCACCAAGCGTGAACGCCCCCTCGCATCTCCAAACTGAAATTCCGCCAGCAATCCAAAGCTGGTTTGATGCGCGCGGCTGGCGTGTGCGGCGGCATCAGGCCGAAATGCTCGCAAAGGCGCGCGCTGGTCGCGATGCTTTGCTGGTGGCGGATACTGGTGCTGGCAAAACGCTCGCTGGGTTTTTACCGACACTGTGTGATTTCGCGCCCGGCGATGGCGCGCTGCCCGAAGACGGCCTCCACACGCTTTATGTCTCTCCTTTGAAAGCACTTGCGCATGATGTGAAGCGCAACCTGCTTACGCCGATTGAGGAGATCGGTCTTCCAATCCGCGTTGAGACCCGCAGTGGCGATACATCCGCAGACCGCAAGAAACGTCAGCGCACCGAGCCGCCGCATGTGCTGCTAACAACGCCTGAATCGCTCTCTTTGCTGCTGTCATACCCCGAAAGCCTAGAGATGTTTGCCAGCCTTAAACGGGTGGTGATTGATGAGGTTCACGCGTTCGCCACCGGCAAACGCGGCGATCTGCTCGCGCTGGCTTTGGCGCGGCTTCAACAGCTTGCCCCTGATTTGCAGCGGGTGGCTTTATCGGCGACCCTCGCCAATCCGCTGAGCTTTCAGGAATGGCTTGCCCCCCAACAAGCGGATGACACGGGCGAAATCAGGGCCGCTGATTTGGTCTTAGGCGAGGAGGGCGCGCCTGCTGAGCTGGAAATCCTTCTGCCACAAGAAGAGCGCGTTCCATGGGGCGGGCATGCGGGCCGCTGGGCGGTCGACCAGCTTTATGAGGCGATCAAAGCCAATCGCACCACGCTCGTCTTCACCAATACGCGCTTTCTCGCTGAGTTCATTTTCCAATGCCTGTGGGATGTGAACGAGGATAATCTACCCATCGGCGTCCACCACGGAAGCCTTTCCAAAGAAGCTCGGCGCAAGGTTGAAGACGCCATGGCCGAAGGCAAATTGCGCGGTCTTGTGTGCACGGCCAGCCTCGATTTGGGGATCGATTGGGGCGACATTGATCTGGTGGTGCAGATGGGCGCGCCCAAGGGATCATCGCGGCTTTTGCAAAGGATCGGTCGCGCAGGGCACCGCCTAGACGTCGCAAGCCAAGCCGTGCTGGTGCCGGGCAACCGCTTTGAGTTTCTCGAAGCGATGGCCGCCAAAGACGCGGTCGATGAAGGCATGCGCGATGGCGAGGATTTTCGCGCAGGCGGGCTCGATGTGCTCGCACAGCATGTGATGGCGTGTGCATGCGCATGGCCCTTTCATGAGGATGATCTACTGGCCGAAATTCAATCCTCGATGGCCTATGCGTGGGTCGACAAAGACGTATTGGACCGCGTCCTCTCCTTTGTCGAAAATGGCGGCTACGCACTCAAAGCCTATGACAAATTCAAGCGGATTGTGCGCGATAAGCAGGGCGTTTGGCGGCTTGCCCACCCCAATCAGGCACAGCGTCACCGAATGAATGCAGGCATTATTGTCGATAGTGAAATGCTGGTCGTTCGCTTCAAGAACGGGCGAAAACTCGGCAAAGTTGAGGAACGCTTTGCCGCCCAGCTTTCCGCCGGCGACACCTTCTTCTTTGCTGGCATGAGCCTTGAGGTTGAAAGCGTCAAAGACATGGACGTGATCGTACGCGCGGCCAAAAAGTCCGCCACGATCCCGTCTTATGGCGGCCTGCGTCTGCCGCTCACCACGCATTTGGCGACACGCGTTCAGGCTATGCTGGATGATCGCGCGGGCTGGGGCCGCTTTCCCGATGATGTGCGCGAATGGTTGGAAGTGCAGGATTATCGCAGCCGCCTGCCAAAGCCCGGCGAGCTGCTGGTGGAGAGCTTCCCGCGCGGCGGCAAGCATTACACCGCATATTATACGTTCGAGGGGTGGAACGCCAACCAGTCGCTGGGCATGCTGATCACGCGGCGGATGGAAAGCCTTGGCCTGATGCCGGGCGGATTCGTTGCCAATGATTACACGCTGGCGGTGTGGGGATTGAGAGCGGTGACTGATCCTGCGCCGCTTTTGTCGCCCGATATTTTGACGCATGAGTTTGTCGATTGGGTCACCGAAAGCCACTTGCTGCGCCGCACGTTTCGGGAGGTTGCGGTGATAAGCGGCCTTGTTGAACGCCAGCATCCCGGAAAGCGCAAGACGGGCAAGCAGGTGACGTTTTCAACTGACCTCATTTACGACGTGCTCAAGAAGTACGAGCCCGATCATGTCCTGTTGGAAGCCGCATGGGCTGATGCCCGCGCGCGGATGACCGATGTTGGGCGACTTGCCGACTTGCTTGAACGATCTGAGCGAGAACTGGTGCATGTTGAATTGGACCGCGTGTCTCCGCTGGCCGTGCCAGTGATGACCATGATCGGCCGCGAAGCTGTGCCGCAGGGCGCGGTGGATGACGAATTGCTTATCGAGGCGGAAGGCCTTGTGGGCGAAGCGATGCGGATTGGGCCAGAAGATGGCTTGCGGGCGCTCGAAGGGGATTAGTACAATTGTCTCCCCTCCCGCTTGCAGGAGGGGCCGGGGGTGGGAAGTCTTGATGAACGATTTTGGTTGGGCAAGTCCACCCCGCTGCGACTAGGCGGCGAGCCGCCTAGTCTCACTGCCCCTCCCTGTAGGGAGGGGGGATGGACCTTATTCTGCCCCAAACTCGCGATACTTTTCATTCCCCACAAAGCCGAATTTTGTGACGCCTGATTGCTCCACCATGTTGAGCACGCGCACCGAACGATCATAGCTTGCCTGCGCTTCGGGTTCATATTGCAATTCCGGTTCTGGTGTCATGCGGGTGGTGGCATCCAGCAGGGCAGCCAATTCCTGCATGTTCACATCTTGACCATTCCACAAAAGCGTATCTTGGTTGGTGATGACGATCTTGTTTTTCACCGTGTTAGGGGGCACCGGGTGAATGGACTCGCCCGGTTGAATGTCGATTTCGACTGAATTGGTCGCGATCGGGATCGTGATGATAAACATGATGAGCAGCACCAAAAGCACATCGATGAGCGGGGTCATATTCATGTCCACCATGGGAGTGGTTTCGTCTGGTTTAGGGGTAAAAGCCATGCGTAATCTCCTCTCTGGCTAAGAGAATACCGCAAAAGCAATAGGTTGCCTAACGCGTACCTTTTTGTTTTGCGATTGCCCATCCGGCCAATCGTCCTCGGTGCTGTTTCAAACCCGGGCTTCGTCCGGGTTTGAGCCCCTGCGGTCGCGCGGTCGCGCTCTGGCTCGCTTGCGGCTCGCAATTGTTCTTCGGCTTTTGGGAGGCGCTCAGAAACTTGAAGGGAGCACTGACGGGGTAGCGGAGCATGGCGCGAAGCGCCGCAAGGGCGACGGCCCGCCCCCTTCGGCTGGCTGGGCAAGCCAGCCGCTCAGGATCAACTTCGCGACGCGACCTTTAGGTCGCACGAGCGAGGATTTCGCACCCCGGATGGGGTGCGGACAACAAAAAACGCACCGAGGATGTAGCCCCAGATGGGGCTACTCAAAACAAAAACGCCGCCCGTTTCCAGGCGGCGTTCTTAAGTTTTCAATCCTGTCGGATCGGCGTGTGATTACTCGCCTTCACCTGCGCCGAATTGACGGTATTTTTCGTTCCCGACAAAGCCAAACTTGGTCACGCCTGAACCTTTGATGATGTTCAAAACGCGAACCGATTTGTCATAGCTTGCCAAAGCAACCGGCTCATATTGAAGCTCAGGCTCTGGGCTCATGTTGAGCGTTTGGCCAAGAATGGTGACCAGATCGCCTTCAGTGATAGGCTGTGCATTCCACAAGAGCTGGTCCTGTTCAGTAATCAGCAGCTTGTTCTTCACAGGCTCTATCAGAACCGGTGGAGGGTTCGGGTTGGGCTGCGGCAGATCGATGTCGACCGAGTGCGTTGCCACCGGAATGGTGATGATGAACATAATCAGCAGAACGAGCAGAACGTCGATCAGCGGCGTCATGTTCATATCGAGCATCGGTTCGCCGTCGAGTTCGCCTCCGGACATACCCATGTCAATTACTCCTTAAATCTTTGCGCGCTTTGGGCGCTTAACCGTTCGGATCAACTGGGTTCGAGATGAACCCAACCGTTGGATAGCCTGCGGCTTGGACGTTATAGATCGCACCAGCGACACATTTCCAAGGGGCCTCGGTGTCTGCGCGGATGTGCACTTGAGGGATAGCCTCAGGGTCTTCCATGATCGCTTCAACACCGCCAGCACGTTGCACGATTTTGTCGAGACGTTCGAACGCCTTGTCGTACAACTCAGTGCTGCTCACTGGTGTGATGTTGTTAAAATAGACCCGGCATTCGCCGCCACGTGTCGCGCCTTGGAAACCGCTGTTGATCGTTCCAGCGGTGTTGCCAGCGGCGTCAGTCGTGGAAACCGTCAAAAGCAGGTTTTCAACCTTATCCTTTGATTCCTCGGACCGGAAAACTGGGACATTCAGTTTCTCAATCGTTTGGATCGCAACCGGAACCGCGATGAGGAAGATGATCAGAAGCACCAACATAACGTCCACCAGCGGGGTGGTGTTAATGTCGGACATCGGGGTCTCCCCGCCTCCCGTCGAAATCGCCATTGTTCTATCCTACCTTATGAAAGCGATATGTGCGTATCGTAACCAGTCATCCTGTGGGGCCCAAGCCATTGGCGAAGGGCCCCGCAAAGACAAAAGCTTACTTCGTCGCAGGCTTAGCTGCTGGGGCAGGCTTTTTCACAGCCTTAGCTGCTGCTGCACCCAGAGTTGGCTTAATCGCGCCATTCGAACCGATGTACGATACGATGTCGTTTGCAAACTCGACCATCATGGCTTGGATGCGGCGGTTGCGCGCTTGCAGCCAGTTAAAGGCAAGAACAGCAGGCACAGCCACAAGCAGACCAATCGCAGTCATGATCAAGGCTTCACCAACAGGGCCAGCAACTTTATCGATCGATGCTGAGCCAGCGATACCGATGTTGATAAGAGCGCGGTAAATACCGATCACTGTACCGAGCAGTCCGATAAACGGAGCGGTCGCACCAACCGATGCGAGGAACGGCAGGCCGCCTGCAAGGCTTTGGTTGATCGTGTCTTGCGAGTGGGCGAGTTCTTCTTCGATGAAGTGAATCTCGTTGCCAGCGCCTTCCATTTTGGCGTGGTGATCTTGAGCGGTTACCGCATCGTCAGCAAGCTGACGCCATGCGCTGTTCTTTTCCAGCTTGGTCGCACCTTCACGAAGGCTGCCTGCACGCCAGTAAGCGGCTTTGCTGTTTTTGTACTGGTTCATCACTTTGTTCTGTTCGAACAGTTTTGAGAACAGGATGTAGAAAGAGCCGATGCTCATGATAACCATGACGGCAAGGATAGCCCATGCAACGGGGCCGCCTTCTTCCATGGCTTCAATGAAACCAAACTTGTTTTCTGGAGCGGCCTCAGCGGCCTGGGCTGCGAGATAATAAAGGTTCATTGCGAATAGTCCTTACTTAAAAGTGTCCCCGTGACCTGCATTTTCCCTCCAGAAAACACAGGTCCAATGTCGATTAATTCAGTCGGTAAGTGATCCGTGTGGTGTAACTACCCGTGGTTGGGTTGCCCGCATCATCAAGCGCTGGATTAAAGCGTGAATAACGCTGCATTCCGCGACATGCTGCTTTGTCGAGCACGTCCGATCCACTCGATGAAGTCACGCTGCAAGCCGAAGCCCGGCCACGTGCGTCCACCGTCACGCGAACGCCCACGGTTCCTTCGACTTCTTCACGCAAAGCACGCGAAGGATAGTCGTTAGAAATCCGGCTGGCCCAACGACGCTCATTCTTGGTCGTTGCACGTTGCGCCAAAGATGGCGGCGGTGGTGGTGGTGGCGGTGCAGGCGCTGCAACCGGCGCTGGCGGCGGAATAACCTGTGCTGGCGGTGCTGGTGGCGGAATAGTATCCTGCACCTGAATGTCAGGCGGAGCAGGTGCGATATTGAGCGGCGGCGGTGGTGCCACGGGTGGTGGCGGCGCTGTTTCCGGCACTTCCTCTGGTGGTGGTGGCTCTTCCTCTGGCTCTGGCGGTTCTTCTTCGGTCACATCGACCGTGGTGACGCGTTCGATCTCTTTCTTAACCGCGTCAACGGCCAAACCGATTACCATTGCAAGGCCGATCCCCGCTACGATCGCAATCGAGATGATGAGCGAGGTAGCCTTGCTACCGGTCATTCCTTGATCAACGTAGGCCATCCGGCTGTTTACTCTCCATTTAAACGTCGGCGTAACACCGACACGTCCCTCACATCAGCCCAATCTCGAATCGGGTCCGAATCAGATATCTCCGTTTCGGACCGTCTCAGATCAGACCGCCGATGTGAAACTCAAATTTCTGGCCTCCCAGACCGGTTCGACTGCACTGCGACCCAGTTCAGCCTGCCCCGGTTTGCCGAACAGGCGCCAGAACGCTCTACTCAGCTTGCTTCGCATTTGTTTCGTTCCCAAAATCACTTGCGAACAATTCGCGCTTTAACGGTCATCCCTTAGTCAATCAAACGCTTTATGGGTTCAGCATTGATTCACTGTCCCAGCGTTGGAACGTTTAAACGAAATCTGTGGACCGATTGAGAGCAGGAAGAGAAAGCCACCAAGATGGATGTTAACACAAATTTAATGAGTAAATTCAGTGCCCTGACGAAGACTTCCATGATTGCCTTCGCAATGCTGGCAGTGCCCCAGCCAAGCTTTGCACAATTTTCTGATGCACCTGCCGGATTGAATACAGGAAATCCCGCTGATCAGGCGACCTATGCCGATCTTGCATCTTTGGCTGACGCCAGTGAAATGATCGTGCGTGCACAGATTCGCCGCCAGACGGTCGTAAAACCCGAAAGAGCGCCCGGCCTAGCCCCCGGTTTTGCGCGCCTTTACATAGAGGCGCGCACGCAGGCGTTGATTGCGGGCCAGCGCGCTTTGGGCGAATCGCTGGTCTATCTGGTCGACGTGCCTCTCACCGAAAAAGGAAAGGCGCCTAAGCTCAAAAAGAAGGTGATGATTCTCTTCGCCCGCCAATCGCCCGGTGGTTCGACGCGCAAAGCGACTGCCATTCAGCTTGCGGGGCAATATGGACAGCTCGATTACACGCCCGAACTCGAAGCGCGTCTGCGCCCGATCTTGTCTGAATTTGCCGCGCGCAATGTACCGCCACGAATCACGGGTATCAGCGATGCTCTTGCGGTGCCCGGCAATCTGGTGGGCGAATCGGAAACACAGATTTTCCTCGCCACTCATGATGGATCGCCCGTTTCGATGAGCGTTCTGCGCCGTCCGGGCCAAAACCCAGCATGGGGTGTGTCTTGGGGGGAGATTATCGATTCGTCCTCGCGCCCGCCCCAGCCGCAAAGCCTACAATGGTATAGGCTCGCTTGCTCTTTGCCTGCATCGCTTCCCAGCAGCGCCAATCTCGCGCGCGATGCAGCCGCCCGCCGTTTGGCCACGAGCGATTATGCCTTTGTGATGCAGCAATTGGGCCCATGCGAGAGGCGCATCACGCGGGCCAGCTAAACGATTGGCAAAGAGTGCGTGAAACAAACAGCGCGTCAAAGGCTGCTTGACTGAAAGATTGCGTTCTTTAAGCGGCGTATCCCGTAATCAAAGCCCCCCGCTATCATCACACATTCCATTCCTCGGAGCCGTCCTTTTGCCTGACATGTCTACTACTGCCCCTTTGCGCATCGCAATCGCTGGACTTGGTACTGTTGGCGCGGGCGTTATCCGCTTGCTTGAAACCAATCGCGATTTGATTTCGGCAAGGGCAGGAAGGGCGATTGAGGTGACCGCGGTTTCCGCGCGCGACCGGGGAAAGGATCGCGGCGTCGATATTTCGGGCTTTGCCTGGGAAGATGATATGACCGCGCTTGCCGGCCGCGATGATGTTGATGTGGTGGTGGAGCTGGTCGGTGATTCCGATGGCCCCGCCCTTGCATTGAGCAGAGCTGCCGTAAATGGCGGCAAAGGGCTCGTCACAGCCAACAAAGCGATGATCGCGCATCACGGCCTTGCGCTCGCGGCTGACGCAGAAGAACGCGGCGCGCCGCTCAAATTCGAGGCAGCCGTTGCAGGCGGCATTCCCGTCGTAAAAG
>JBCAZT010000043.1:0-20735 GCA_038532855.1 Pseudomonadota bacterium | reverse complement strand
CGATACGCCAATCCTGGATGGCACGGCGAAAGCGGCGCAACTGGATAAAGATGTGCTGATGGATAAACTCGCACGCCAGATCCCGCTTAAATTCGTCGGCGAGCCCAATGATATCGCCAATGCGGTGGTGTATCTCGCCAGTGACGAAAGCCGGTTTATGACGGGCGCTGAGATTAAGTTGGATGGCGGCATTTCTGCAATGTGACGCGCTCCTAACGGTGCGTCATCCCGGCGAAGGCCGGGATTTCGATCGGTTTTGTGGGACCTTGCCGCAGTGGATTCCGGCCTTCGCCGGAATGACGAGATAAACAAAAAGGGGCCAGATTGGCCCCTTCCCGGTTCGATCAGATCGTTTCTGCTGCGACCCCTTTCAACCGGGGCCGCTGGTTAGTCAACGATAAGCGCCATTACGATATAGATCGGAATAGCAAGACCAAAGCCAAGCAGCGTCGCAGCTACAAAACCCAGACGCCAGATCAGCGCATCGACGCCGGACCAATTGGCAAGACCAGAGCAAACGCCAAACAGTTTGCCGTTGGGCTTATCAAGGTGAAGTCCGCCACCATTGCCGCGGGGTGTCAAATTGCTCATGCGATTACTCCTGAGATAAGAGGGTTGGAAGGGCTTGCGGGCAAAATGGCTGTGGCCATCAACACCGCCGAAAGCGAAAGAGCGCTTGCCAAAGCGGCGACTTTACCGCCCGCATCGCTCGCAAAATTGAAGAATGAATACATGTCTTTGGTCTCTTTGATTGAAATGCTGTGTGAAACTTAAGCCATCAATGCAGGGCTGGCGGGGACGATCGCATAAGCAAAGAAGCTGGCTGAAACGATCACGGCCATTGCGGCTGAGGCGAAACGAAATCCGGTGTCTGTGTTGAACATTGTGTGTCTCCTAAAAGTGTTGTGTGTGGGGGCTCAGACCATCAGGGTCGGGCTTGCGGGGATGATGGCGTAAGCGAAGAAGGCCGCTGAGATGACCACCGAAAGAGCGGCGGTGACAAAACGGTTTGAAGAATTAGCTGCGTACATTTCGTGGTCTCCTGTTTGAGTTATTTGGTGTTTTCCGGGTTAATCCCTTCAGACAGCCAACACTCTGCAGGAGCCGTGCCAAACTTGAAAAATGGGGGAATTCTGCGGTTTACATCGCGTTACAAACCTTACAGATCGTTCATAAATCCGAACATTTGGGGTTTTTCACCATCTGTTAGGATTGGTGATTTCGTATTGCGCGCGTCTGGCCAAATTGCCGGGCCATGCTACCCAGCATCAGCGCTATGGCATTGCAGAAAATCACTCTTGAAAACTTCCGGAACCACGCGAGCACCCGGCTCGATGACACTGCGCATTTCAATCTACTGATTGGCGAGAATGGCGCAGGCAAGACCAATGTGCTGGAGGCTTTGTCACTTCTTAGCCCCGGCCGCGGGCTTCGGCGCGCGAGTATTGGCGATTTTGCGCGAACACAGCCGGGTGACGATACCCCCGCCCACTTTACTATTGGTGCAAGCCTTATCGAACAAGGTCAAACCTCTGCCCGCATCGGCACGTACACCACGCCTGATAAGCCCAAACGCCGACTTGTTCGGATCAATGGCGCTGAAAGCACTGCGAGCGCTCTTTCCGAATGGCATGCGGTTGCATGGCTAACCCCTGCAATGGATGGGTTGTTCACCGACAGCGCGGGCGCAAGGCGGCGCTTTATCGACCGGATGGCACTGGCAATAGAACCGGGCCACGCCAAGTCGGTCTCCAGCCTTGAGGCGGCTCTGCGCGAACGCAATCGCTTGCTCGAAGAGCGGATGGATGCGCGCTGGCTTGATGCGATCGAAGCGCAAGTGGCAGAGCACGGCGCAAACGTATGCGCCGCACGCGCGCGATTGGTGGCGATGTTGGGGGATGAATTGTCCGCCCTCCCCCCTGAACCTTTCGCCAAGCCACTGCTTCATTATCGCGCAGGCGGACCCTTAGATGCAGCAGAGCTACTCGCAGAACTTGCCCGCGCCCGCCCGCGTGATCGCGCTGCTGGACGCGCATTGACAGGCCCGCATCGCGATGAATTGGAAGTGGTGATGGCATCCTCAGGTCAACCCGCCGCATCGTGCTCCACAGGCGAACAAAAGGCCATGTTGATTGCCATAACTCTGGCGCACGGCGTCTTGGCGTCATCAGGAAGGCCCAGCATCCTGCTGCTAGATGAAGTCGCGGCGCATCTTGACCCTGTACGCCGCACAAAGCTTTTCGCCCGCCTACGCCAAGGCAAAGCGCAAATTTGGATGACGGGGACAGAAATGGCTCCGTTTGAAGCGATCGAGCATGAGGCAGCGATATGGCGGGTTGAAGGTGGCGGCGTAGAACGCCTTTGATTACTCGCGAGTCCCAGCGAAGGCTGGGACCTCCTTTGACAAAGCGCCAATCTGAGGGAGGTCCCAGCCTTCGCTGGGACTCACCTTCTATTCTTCCGCCTCAGGCAAGGCTGCGGTAACCTCATCCAAAGTTGATGTCACCAACGCCTCTATTCCTTCCGCTGTCGGGTGAATGCGGTCACGTTGGAAGAGGCTTTGATCTTCGAAAATGTCGTTGAGCCAAAAGGGGATCAGCTCGGTATCGTATTTCTCGGCCATCTCGCCATAGATTGCGTCGAAATCGGCCTGATATTCGGGGCCATAATTGGGCGGTGCGCGCATGCCCATGATGAGGACGGGTATGTCGCGGGCTTTAAGCTCTGTCAGCATGGCATCGAAATTGGCGCGCGTTTCATCAGGCGTGATCTGGCGCAGCAGATCATTTCCGCCCAGCTCCAGGATAAATAGGTCCGGCTTTGCCTCTTGCTGGTCGAGCGTAAAGGCGAGCCGATCACGCCCGGCAGCGCTTGTATCGCCTGAAACGCCTGCATTGACCATCACCGCGTTCACGCCTTTAGACCGCAATGCGCGTTCCAGCTTTGCCGGATAGCTTTCATCGGGCGATAAGCCGTATCCCGCAAACAGACTGTCTCCAAAGGCAACGATAGTGCGCTCTGGCCCCATTACAGGGATTTCGGGCAACTCGGCGCCCTTCTCTTCGGCTGTCTCTTCAGAAGGCACATCTGCTGGTTCAGCCCCGCATGCAGCCAACGCCAAAAGCACTGGGAAACCAATCGCTATGCTCAATCGTTTCTGCCAAACACCCATTGCTTTCTACCAACCTTCCTATGTGGTCTTGTTTCAAGCCGCTCCCTAACCCATCTGGCCAATGTGACCAATCCTTCAAGCCCCCCTTCCGAATTCGCGATCTGCGCGCGCAATCTCACGCTTACACTGGGCAGCGCAGATGCGCCGGTGAACATCCTTAAAGGGATCGACCTTGATATCGCGCATGGCGAAGTTGTCGCTTTGCTTGGGCCTTCGGGCTCGGGTAAAAGCTCGCTTATGGCGGTGCTTTCGGGTCTTGAGCGCGCAAGCGGAGGCGAACTGAGCGTTGCAGGCGCAGATTTCACCGCGTTGGATGAAGATGGTTTGGCGCAAGCGCGCCGGGGGCGGATTGGGATTGTGCTTCAAGCCTTTCACCTGCTTCCAACCATGACAGCGACCGAAAATGTCGCAACGCCGATGGAACTGGCTGGCAGCAAAGATGCGAGCGAGCGTGCGGCGGATGAATTGAAAGCGGTCGGGCTTGGCCACCGCATTGGCCACTACCCAACCCAGCTTTCTGGCGGCGAGCAACAACGTGTTGCCATAGCCCGCGCAATTGCCCCGCGCCCCAGTCTGATTTTCGCTGATGAGCCAACAGGCAATCTTGATGTCAGCACGGGCGAGGAAATTGTCGAATTGCTCTTTGCCCGCCGCGCCGAAACGGGTGCGACATTGCTGATCATCACGCATGATCGCAGCCTGGCTGAGAAATGCGAGCGGGTTTTGACAATGGCCGATGGTGTTATCGCGTCTGATGAACGCACTGGAGCCAACCTTTCTGTGGCAGCCGAATGAGCTCTGTAAGCGCGTTATCCTGGGGCCGTGCTTGGCATATTGCCAAGCGTGATCTCAACGCCCGCTTTAAGGGCCTGCGCTTGCTTGTGATCTGTATTTTCCTTGGCACAGTCGCTCTTGCTGCCATCGGCACTTTAACCGCTTCGATTGAACGAGAACTCGCATCAAGCGGTCAGATTATCCTAGGCGGTGATTTGGAAGTTGAGGTGTGGCAGCGCGACCTGGATGCGGATGAGAAATCCGCTTTGGCCGAGTACGGAGAGATATCAGGCGGCACACGGTTGCAAGCGATGGCCAGCACAGACGACGCAGCGGCGCCTGTTGAACTGAAAGCCGTTGACGCAAAATGGCCGCTTTATGGCGCGCTTACCCTCAAGGATGGTCGCTCTGTTTCTGCACCAAGCGGGACATACGCCTATGTCGCACAAGGCGCGCTGGACAGGCTCGACACCAGCATTGGCGATAGCTTCACGGTCGGCACAGCCACGCTGAAAGTCGCTGGCGTCATCGAGGAAGAGCCGGATCGCCTATCAGAAGGCTTCCAGCTTGGCCCCAGCGTTATCGTTGCAGAGAATGTGCCGGGAGATGCAGGCCTGCTTGCGCCCGGTTCTCTTTATGAAAGCAAATACCGCGTCGCATTCAGCAACACATCGCAAGAACCCAATGATGTGCGCGAAGCTTTGGAAGAGGCCTTCCCCAATTCCGGTTTCGACTTCCGCACCCGCGACCGCGCTTCTCCCGGAGCTGACCGATTTGTGCGCCAGATGAGCGACTTTTTAACACTGGTTGGCCTTGCTGCATTGGTGATTGCGGGCATTGGGATTGCGGGCGGTGTGTCCTCTTATCTCGACCAACGCCGGGTCAGCATTGCGACACTGAAAGTGCTTGGCGCATCCTCGCGCGATATTGTGAAGATATACGCGCTTCAAATCGGCGTTGCAGCGCTGGTGGGAAGCGTGCTTGGCCTTGCGACGGGTGTTTTGGTCACTCCGCTTTTGAGCACCGCCTTAGAAGGCTTGCTGCCGGTTGAAAGCGGGTTTGTGATTGAGCCTGCCCCCCTGCTTTTGGCGGGCGCGTACGGCATTCTGGTGGCCTTTGCTTTTGCTGCTGCGCCTTTGCTGCGCGCGCGGTCCTTTCCAGCGATGGCGTTAATGCGATCTCGGATCACTCCGCTTGCTAAGGATAAGCGGGCCATCATCGCGACGATCATCGGCATAGGTGCGATTTGCGCGCTTGCGATTGCGACAACCAAACAGCCGATCCTATCCGGTAGTTTCCTTGCAGGAGCAGGCGGGGCGCTAGGACTATTGGCGCTGTTAGGGTTCGGCATCCAATACCTCGCCAAAAGCCTGCCCCGCCCTTCCAATCCCATCCTCAGAAGCGCTTTGGCCAATATCCATCGCCCCGGCGCGCCCACGGGATCACTGGTCACTGCGCTCGGGTTTGGGCTGGCCGCGTTTGTCCTTCTTGCAGCGATCCAAACTGCGATTGACGGCAACATCCAAAGCCGTGTGCCGCAAGAAGCGCCCGATTATTTCGCACTGGATGTGCCGGTCGAGGAGGAGGAACGCTTCACATCCATCGTTGAAAGCAAATTTCCCGATGCCGCCATTCGCACGGTGCCAACTTTGCGCGCATCTGTGCTCGCCTATGGCCCGCAAGACGACATGATCCGCGTCGCTGATCTCGAAGAAATACCCGATGGCGCATGGGCGCTACGCGGGGAGCGCGGCGTGACCTATGCGGATGAACTGCCTGCGGGCAATTCCTTGACCGAAGGCGAATGGTGGGACGAAAGCGGGGCGAGCGAAGCATTTGTTTCCATAGACAAACAGCTTGCCGATGCCGCCGATCTTGGTGTTGGCGATTACCTGACGATCGGTGTGCTTGGCAGCGAACGCGATGTGCGCATAGCCAATGTGCGCGAGATTGATTGGGAGACGATGGGATTTAATTTCACCATGGTTTTCTCCCGCGCAGCCATAGCAGACGCGCCGCACAAACTCTCAGCCACCATCGACCTACCCGATGAAGCAGACACAGCCGCACAAGGCGAATTGCTACGCGAACTGGTGCGCGAGCTTCCCTCAACCTCCGTCATCGAAGTGGGCGAGATTTTGGTCGAAGCGCGCAATTTGCTGCGCCAGGTGGGTCTTGCAACTTTGGCAGCGGCTTCTGTCGCTGTGCTGGCCGGATTGGCCGTGCTGATGGGCGCCATCGCGGCGGCGCGCGCGGCGCGGACATATGACACGGTTGTGCTGCGCGTCCTTGGCGCGAGCCGGCGGCAAATCCTGTCGCTGCAATTGGCCGAATACGGCCTCATCGCGGCATTGCTCGCATTGGTGGCGTTGGGCCTTGGATCAGGGCTCGGCTGGGTTGTCATCACCCAGATGTTCGAATTTGATTGGCTCCCCAATTGGGCCGAAGTCTTGGGCGTTCTGGGCCTTGGCCTTGTTATGGTGCTCGCCTTCGCAATCGGCGGATCGCTGCCATTGCTTAGGGCAAAACCAGCGCAGGCTTTGCGAGAGCTTTAAAAAAAGGGCGAAGCGCACACGACACCCCGCCCTTTTGGAACTGTCTAATCAGAACGTTTTACCTTAAGCGAAGACCTCTTCGTCATACGGTTTCTTTGGATCAGGCCCAAAGCGGTTTGGCCCATCCGTACCTGGCAGGAACATCAAAACGATAAATGCGATGCTTCCCAAAAGCCCAATCAAAGGAATGAAGGAAACCACAACAACGCCCAAAATCCACCAGCCCGACATATCACGGTCATGCAGGCGCCTTACAGCCACTGCTAGGCCAGGAATGAAAGCTGCGAGCGAGTATAGTCCGTAAAGGCCAAGTCCTATTGTCGAAAAAGTTCCCATCGAACCGAACACGGCAGCAGCAGCGGCTTCATCGCTCGCTCCGCTAGCGGCAGCATCAAAAGTAGCGCTCATCATTGAGAAATAGAAAGGTCCTGCCAACACCAGACCTACGATCATATTCAATAGGAAAAACATCCAATATTCCATGCGCCGCGAACGGCCCTGAAAATCGAAATACCGCTGAAACGGCATTATCATCCAACCCATAAGTAAATCCCCTCTTTTGAATGCCGCAAAAGCACCACAAGCTGAGCGATTTTACAAGAGGCAACACCGAGAAATGTAAGCAGACACGAAAAAGCCCCGCACGATTGCTCGCGCGGGGCTTTTATGTTTCTATGAGTGGCTCGCCTTAGAAGCTAAAGCGCACCACGCCGCCATACGTGCGTGGTACATTGGGATAACCGGACACTGTGCCAGCCTGCGCAACGCCATCGAAGATCGTCAAGATTTCACGATCGTCGAGCAAGTTGCGGCCGAACACACCCACTTCGAGGCCGTTTTCAAGCTGCAAAGTAACAGAGCCGTTCACAAGGTTCACCTCGCGGCGGAACTGCGTCGTGTCGCCAAATGTTGGCAGACCGTTCAAGATATCGACATTGCTTTCGTGGCTGTAATCGAGACGGCTGACGAGAGCTGCACCGCTATCCCATTCATGGGTGTAGGTGGCAGAAGTCGCCAAAGTCCATGACGGAATACCAGCCGGACGAACGCCTGTAAGATCACCCAATGGGCTTTCTTCAAAGCTGTCAAAGAACGGATCAAGGTGCGTCACAGAGAATGTGAAGACCAGCCCATCAGATGGGTTGATCGTCGTATCAAGCTCAAAACCTTGAACCGATTGCTGACCAGCATTATTCAGCTGGAAGCCCGTGCCGGTGAACAAGAAGGATTGGAAGCCTTCAATGGTCTGGTCAAACAGAGCAAGGTTAAAGCCAAAGCCTTCAAATTGGCCTTTGATGCCAACTTCATAAACTTCCGCTTCTTCAGGCCCTGCAAAACGTGAACCCGTGCCGAGGTTCGGCACAGCCAGCCCCGCATCAAGAATAGGCGATGAGGGAGCAAGGATGGCTGAACCGAGTGTTCCGGGAATGAAATCACCAAAGGCCGGGCGGCTATCGCGCGAGAGGTTCACAGAGCTTGCCTTAAAGCCGGTGGCATAGCTGAAATAGATATTCAGCTCTGGAGCGACATCATAGGCAGCGCGCAATGTGTAAGTGAATTCATCATCCGCCGTCGTGTTGTCTTCAACGCCGTTCGGGATGTTGAGGAATGGCGGCTGGAATTGGAACGCTGAGAACCCAAGAAGCGCGTTTTGCGCTGGATCGGTCGCAGCAGCCGCAATTGCGCCAAAGGTTGCAGGATCCGCTGCCGCGAAAGCTGCAATGGCCGCTGGATCGTTTGTGCCAAGCGCGCCCGCAATGAACGCATCGACAAGGTTCACCTGACCCAATTCATCAAAAGAGGTTTGCGTCAGAGCAAACTCTTTTTCATCATCCGTATAGTTGAAACCAGCGGTAAGGACGAGGCCATCAATCGGTTCAAAATCAATCGTACCAAAGATCGACCATGACGTGTTGTCGAGCGTGTAGAGCTCTGTGGTCAACGGACCAGGTGAGAAGATTTCTCCTGCTGGGATGCCGAGGCTAAACGGTCCGCCTTCTTCGATCAGACCAAATGTGCCCAGCCCGCCAGCCAGCAGTTCAAAGAACGGCCGCGCCACTGCGCCTGTGGTTAGGTCGCTGTTTTGCGTGACGCTTTCATCAAAATAGAAACCACCGAGCAAGAAATTGAACGGTCCATCAAAGTCTGATGCAATCCGGAATTCCTGCGTAAAGGTTTCAACCTGCTGATCGCGAACCTCGCTCACGATATCAGCGCTGGTGAAATCGACGTCTTGGTCAACGAAGTTTTTCAGTTCGCGATAGGCCGTGATCGATGTCAGCGTGATCGGACCAGCATTGTATTCTGCGTAGATCGAACCGCCATAATTATCGACTTCGTTGACAGGGACCTGATTGAGGAAGGTCTCATCGCTGAAGAAATCAGTGTTGAGGGCGCCGCCCACACCAAACACGGCAGGCGCCGTTGGGCCAGCGATTAGGGTGTTGACGGTGCAGCATGCCTCATCAATACGGCCATAATCGGCTTGTGCGCGGATTTTCAGGTCGGGTGTTGGTTCAAACAGCAATTGACCGCGCAGATTCCAGCGATTGCGATCATTCACACCTTCATCAAGGTTGACGATTTCCGCAATGCCATCGCGGCGGTTGTAACTGCCATCAACTGAGAAAGCGATGTTATCGCTAAGCGGGCCAGTGACGTCGCCTTTGATAACGACTGTGTTGAAATTGCCGTAAACCGCTTCGACAGAGCCGCCAAATTCAAATTGCGGCTCTTGCGTTACCACATTGATGACGCCAGCCGATGCGTTTTTGCCAAACAGGGTCGATTGCGGACCGCGAAGAACTTCAACGCGCTGGACATTCGCCAGGTCGCCCAGCGAACCGATTGAACGCGAACGGAACACGCCATCGACAAACACACCAACCGAAGGCTCGATGCCAAAGTTGTTATCGCCATTACCGAAACCGCGAATGATGAATGTGGTGCTTGAGGAGTTTTGAAGCTGGCTAACCCGCAGCGAAGGTGTGACCGTTTGAAGATCGAGAATGTCGCGAATTTGCGCATTCTCAAGCGTTTCAGCAGATGTGACCGAGACAGAAACCGGCGTTTCTTGCAGGGTTTGCTCACGCTTGGTGGCGGTTACGATGATTTGATTGCCCGATTCAGGGGCCTCAAGTTCAGGCTCATCCGCGTCTTGTGCAAAGGCGACGCTTGGCGCGGCAAAAGCCATCACCGCAGCGCCTGACATTAGGGTGAATCGATACGACCCGGCCGCGCCGGTTATTAGTGAACGCATGGAATATCCTCTCCTCAATTCCATCAACCCCGACGCATCCCCAGATGCTTTTGTCGCAGGGTGATTGACATTAGTACTAGGCGATTGCTTTGCATGTAACAACCTTTTCGCAGGGGATTTAGGCTGCGTTTGTAGAAAATGTGTTAAGTCCATCACACTGAATTTATCGGCCCTGTTGTTGAAAAATCTCGCATGCCGTTACGGCAAGCTTAGTTGGCAAAGCTATACGAAGCTTGCGGGGGCAAGCATGCTGCGCTAGGCGCGCGGGCAATATTGCGGTGCACCATTTGCGCACCTTTTTTGTTTTTCACGCGAAAGCCCCCAATTCTCATGTCCAATTCGCTTCGAAATGTCGCGATCATCGCGCACGTTGACCACGGCAAAACCACTCTGGTTGACCAGCTCTTCCGCCAATCCGGCACGTTCCGCGACAATCAACGCGTGGAAGAGCGCGCAATGGATTCAGGCGATCTGGAGAAAGAACGCGGCATCACCATCCTTGCCAAATGCACCAGCGTTGAATGGGAGCATGAAGGCGAGACCACGCGCATAAATATCGTCGACACGCCCGGCCACGCCGACTTTGGTGCAGAGGTTGAGCGCATTCTATCGATGGTGGATGGCGTGATACTTTTGGTGGACAGCGCAGAAGGCGCGATGCCGCAGACGAAGTTTGTGACCGGCAAGGCGCTTGCCTTGGGTCTTCGCCCGATTGTGGTCGTCAACAAGATCGACCGCCCCGATGGCCGTCCTCAAGAAGTTCTCGACGAAGTGTTCGACCTGTTCGCGTCTTTGGATGCGAATGATGAACAGCTCGATTTCCCTTCCCTATGGGCCTCGGGCCGCGATGGCTATGCGAGCGATGATGAAACCGCGCGTGAAGGCAATTTGGAACCCTTGTTCAAACTGATCACGGATCACGTGCCTCCACCGGGCCTTGATACAGAGGGCAAGTTCAGCTTCCTTGCCACACTTCTTGATCGTGACAATTTCATGGGCCGGGTTCTGACTGGACGCGTCCAGTCGGGTACACTCAATGTCAATGATCCGATCCATGCAATTGATATGGATGGAAATATTGTTGAAGCGGGCCGCGCGACAAAGCTGATGAGCTTTGATGGACTTGAGCGTGTGCCTGTCGAAAGTGCAAAAGCTGGCGATATCATTGCGCTTGCGGGACTTGAAAAAGCCACCGTTGCCAACACGATCTGCGATCCTTCAGTGACAGAACCAATCGCTGCGCAACCTATCGATCCGCCAACGCTCGCCATGCGTTTTGCGGTGAATGACAGCCCGCTTGCAGGGCGTGAGGGTGATAAAGTTACCAGCCGCATGATCCGCGACCGGCTCAACCGCGAGGCTGAAACCAATGTTGCGATCCGCATCACTGAAAGCGCAGACAAAGACAGCTTTGAAGTCGCAGGGCGCGGCGAATTGCAGCTGGGCGTTCTGATTGAGACCATGCGCCGCGAAGGCTTTGAGCTTGGCATCAGCCGCCCGAAAGTGTTGTTCCGCGAAGAAAACGGCCAACGCGAAGAGCCTTACGAAACGGTCGTCATCGATGTCGATGATGAGCATTCAGGCACAGTCGTTGAGAAAATGCAGCGCCGCAAAGCTGATCTCACCGAAATGCGCCCATCGGGCCAAGGCAAAACGCGCATCACCTTCTCTGCTCCATCGCGCGGTCTGATCGGTTATCACGGCGAATTCCTGTCCGACACGCGCGGCACTGGTATTATGAACCGCCTGTTCGAGAAATACGGCCCATACAAAGGTCCCATCGAAGGCCGCATCAACGGCGTTCTTATCTCTAATGGCGATGGCGAAGCGGTGGGCTATGCGCTGAACATGCTGGAGGACCGCGGGGAATTGTTCATCGAGCCGCAGATGAAAGTCTATGAAGGCATGGTCATCGGCGAGAATGCGAAGCCTGAAGACCTTGAAGTCAATCCGATGAAAGCAAAGCAGCTTTCAAACGTCCGCTCCACCGGCAAAGATGATGCCATCCGCCTCACCCCACCGCGCCGTATGACTTTGGAGCAATCGATTGCTTACATCGATGATGATGAAATGGTTGAGGTGACGCCGCAATCGATCCGTTTGCGCAAAGCGCTGCTCTGCCCACATGAGCGCAAGAAGGCGAAGCGTAAGAAAGAGGCATAGGGCCTTTGCCACCCGTCATCCCAGCGAAAGCTGGCATGACGTTTGCGGTGACACTGGGTTAGCGCACGCCATCTGCCCACCCCGCTGCGACTAGCGAGCAAGCTCGCAAGTCTCACTGCCCCTCCCGCTTGCCCCTGCCTTCGCAGGGACAGGTATCGGGGTTGGGGGTGGGAAAGCTACGCCCATGGGCCTCTTGCAAGCCCCTGCCATTCTCACTAGCCCTCTGCGTACCTACTTAATCGGAGAACCCCGTGCGCATCACTCTTGCCGCTCTCGCCAGCCTTGCTCTTGCCTTTCCCGCTGCTGCGCAAGAAACCGACAACACGCCAACGCAAACCGAGGCGCCCCGCCCTATCCACGAACAAATCGGCCCCGGCGGACGGCCTGTGGGCGCGCCTTGGTCACGCTCCCCTGTCATTGCGCAAAACGGCATGGCAGCCACCGCGCACCCGCTCGCCACGCAAGTCGCGCTCAATATTCTCCAGACGGGCGGCAATGCCGTGGATGCGGCGATTGCAGCCAATGCAGCGCTTGGCCTGATGGAGCCGACAGGCAATGGCATTGGCGGGGATCTTTACGCGATTATCTATGATCCTGACACGGGCCAGCTTTATGGCCTGAATGGCTCTGGCCGATCGCCCGCTGGACAAACTTTGGAGCAATTGAAAGCAAAACTGGGTGATGCGGATAGTCTGCCCCCCGTTGGCCCCCTCCCCGTTACCATTCCTGGCACTGTCGATGCGTGGTTCACCATGCATGACCGCTTTGGTTCTTTGCCTATGCAGACGGTGCTGACCCCCACAATCCGCTATGCCGAGCAAGGTCATCCGGTTGCCCCGATAATTGCAATGTATTTAGACCGGAGCCTGCGATCTTATGAGCGGCGGCTCGCAACTTACGACTTCGAGTTTCAGAACGCGCGCGACACATATTTCGCCAATGGCGCCCCAAAAGCGGGCGAAATGTTCCGCAATCCAGACCTTGCCAACACGCTGAAAATCATCGCGCAAGAAGGCCGCGATGCATTTTACGAAGGCGGGTTGGCGCGCGTTATGGTCGATTACCTCCAGCGGCAGGGCAGCGCTTTCACTATGGAAGATTTTGCCAATCACAAAAGCGATTGGGTCGATGTCGCCTGTGCATCCTATCATACAGGATACGAGCTGTGCGAATTGCCGCCAAACGGCCAAGGCTTTGCTGCATTGCAAATGGTCAACATACTCAAAAATGTGGACCTCACGCAGTGGGAGCGCGGCAGTCCCGAAGTGATCCATTACATCACCGAAGCAAAACGCCTCGCTTATGCTGATGTCGCGCGGTTTTATGCGGACACAGACTTCAACGCTTTCCCGATGGAATTGTTGAGTGAGGAATACGGCAAAGAACGCTTCGCCCTGATCGATCCGAACCAAGCGACTTCCGTGTTCGCACCGGGCGAACCCATGCCAGAACCCAAATTGGAAGGCCCCGGCGACACCACATATCTAACCGTGGTTGATGGCGATGGGATGATGGTGAGCCTGATCCAATCCAATTACCGCGGCATGGGCGGCGGGTTGGTGCCCGATGGGCTAGGCTTTATGTTTCAGGACCGGGGCGAGTTGTTCAGCCTCGATCCCGAGCACCCCAATGCGTATGAACCAGCAAAGCGCCCGTTTCACACGATTATTCCCGCCTTCGTAAAAAAGGATGGCAAGCCTTATATGACACTGGGTTTGATGGGCGGAGGAATGCAGCCCCAAGGCCACGTTCAAGTGCTGATCAACATGGCTGATTACGGCATGAATGTGCAGGAAGCGGGCGATGCTGCACGGATCAACCACACCGGCGGTCGCCAGCCGACAGATACGCTGAGCGGCCCGATTGATGACGATCTGGGCGTTTTGAATGTGGAACCCGGCATCCCTGAACCCACGCGAGAGGCGTTGACTGCCATGGGCCACAATGTGCGCGTCGTCACAAACGGTATCATGTTTGGCGGGTATCAAGCGATTGTGCGCGATCCTGAAACAGGCGTGATGCAAGGCGCAACTGAAATGCGCAAAGATGGGCAAGCGCAAGGGTATTGATGGCCGCAAGGAGCGAAGCGGGTCAGGCAGACTTTGTTTCCTACATCGGTTGAAAGAACTAGTCAGCTGGTCGCTCTTTCAAATCGTCTACTTCTGCTTCCATGAATAGAGGCTTCAGCGCTGCTGAAATCACTCCTCATGCTCTTATTGACGTGAATTTGACCCAATTTTGGCTTCATCCCCCTGTCCATCACCCTGACAAAATTCGATACAGAATACTGATTTATAGATATTTTTAAGGAATCGAGTAGGGTGACACGGTGTAACCTTTGTCACCCTACTCGCAATTTTCTGGCCCACCTGTAACCAGCAGCCAAACCCTTGCGAACTCCCTCTACAAGCACCGGCGATTTGCCGGGCGAACACCTATGGAGTGCACACATGTTTCGTCTTTTTGCCCTTATCGCTGCTATTGGCGCCCTGGTTGTTGGGGGCATGCAATTGTCCGCGCAATCCTCCACCAAAGGTTGGCAGACCTATGATGCTGCTGAATTTATGATGGCTCAGAAAAAGGGCAAAACCATCGTCGTTGATGTCTATGCTGATTGGTGCCCAACGTGCCGTGCGCAGGCACCGATCCTTGATGAGCTTCGCAAAGAAAAGCAAAGCAAGGATGTGTTGTTCATTAAAGTCAATTTCGACGATGAAAAAGCATTCCTTCGCGCACATCGCATTCCGCGCCAATCCACTGTGCTGGTGTTTAACGGCATGACTGAAAAAGCGCGCTCCATCGCACAAACCAACCGCACAAAACTGCGCGGCGTTGTGCTGGGCGCGCTCTGATCTCTGCTGAGCACTGATCTAGTTCAAAGCCATGTTATCCAGCCTTGCCCTATCCTTCGTTGCGGGTCTCGTAACGATCCTGAACCCTTGCGTGCTGCCATTGGTGCCAATCCTTGTCGCATCGGCGCTTGGCAAAAGCCGGATGGGGCCATTGGCGCTGGCAGGCGGGCTGGTGACAAGCTTTACTCTGTTTGGCTTTACCGTCATCGCTTTTGGCTATTCGCTCGGCATCAATGAACAGGTCGTGCGGATGTTTGCAGGCGGCATGCTTGCAGCGGCGGGCTTGGTCCTTCTGGTGCCCCAAGCACAAGCCGCGTTGAGCGCGGCAGCCGCGCCCATTTCGAATTTCGGCAATCAGAAACTTGCCAATATCAGCGGTGATGGGTGGTACGGCCAATATGCGGTTGGCCTGCTGCTTGGCATTGTGTGGGCGCCCTGCGTCGGCCCCACTTTGGGCGTTGCTATCGCAGCGGCAAGTTCGGGCGAGGATCTTGCGTCGAGCTTTATCATCTTTCTGGTTTTTGGCCTGGGCGTTGCGGCATCCATCCTCGCTTTTGCATATGGCTCTCGCAAAGCCCTTGGAGAAAGGCGCAAGTCGCTTCAAAGCCTGGCCAGATATGGAAAGCCTTTGTTTGGTGCGACATTGATGATTGTCGGCGTGATGGTTCTGACAGGGTTTGACAAAGTGATTGAGATTGCCCTGCTCGACACACTCCCACCCGGGCTGATTGAGTTCACGACCCAGTTTTGAGCTGGCCAGAGCCGCGGTGCATTCCATCGCCATTTCTGCTACGCTTCGCTTGGGAGGATTGGACTATGACAGACACTTCAAGCCCGCGCGTCACAGGACTTGGCGGTATTTTCTATGTCGCCGAAGACAAAGTGTCCACACGGCAATGGTATCGAGACATCTTGGGGATTGATGGCCCCTACGGCCCGCAACTTGCTTGGTCTGAGGAGCCGAAGACAAACCCCTATTCCTTAATCAGCCATTTTGGCGATGATGAATACATCAAACCTGGCAAAGGCGGATTTATGATCAATCTGCGTGTCAACGATGTCGATGGCTTTGTCGAAATTCTCAAAGTCAAAGGCGTCAATATCCTTGATAGCGTTGATGAAGGCTACGCAAAGTTTGCGTGGATCCTTGATCCCAACGGCATCAAGATTGAATTGTGGGAACAGTCGATTGATGAGCTTCCACCAGAAGAAGCCCCGGAATGAGATCAAGCGAGAGGTTACTTCGCGATATGGCAACAAAAAACCCGCTTCGCCTTGCTGTTCTGTTCCCCGCTTTCTTGGCCCTTCAAGCCTGCAATTTCTTGCCATTCGGCCTTGGTTCTGATGATGGTTCAAGCAGCGGCAGAGATGTGGGTGTTTCAGCTCCTTCGGGCCCATCGAGCATTGGCCCTTCAAGCGCAGGCGCCTGTGTTGCTGAATTGAGCGCGGCTGGTACGCGGTTTTCCACTTTGCCCGACACTTACGGCGCGCCAGGGTGCAATCAGATCGGTACAGTGAAAATGTCTGCGCTTGCAGGAGATGCCTCGCAATTTGGCATTTCCAATATCGGCCCTGTGAAATGCGAGGTGGCCAAAGCCTTTTCTGGATGGGCACGGTTCGGCGTGGATCGCGCAGCCCGCCAGCTTCTGGGAAGCCCGCTTGCTCGTATTGAGACTATGGGCAGCTATTCCTGCCGCAATGTTGCAGGCACCAATCGCCGATCCGCCCATGCTCGCGCTGAAGCGATTGATGTGTCAGGATTTGTGCTTCAAGACGGCCGGCGTATCTCGCTCATCAGCGATTGGAATGGCGGCACATCGGCTGAGCGAGAATTTCTGCGTGTCGTCCAACGCAGCGCGTGCAAACGATTTGGGACAGTGCTGGGACCAGAATACAATGCGGCGCATGCCGACCATTTCCATTTGGAGGGCACCGGCGGAAAGTTCTGCCGCTAAAGCTCTTGCGGCAAAGAGGATTGCCATTGGATCGCTACAAGAGTTTGCTGATTAAAACTGCCAACAGAATACGCCAACAAGCTGATACGAAAAAATGGCCCCAGCAACACAGGGGGGAAGGATGCCGGGGCCAGATCGCCCATACAATGAGGGGCTGGAGGAAAGTACTATGAGGCCGGTATCGTTTCGATCCGGCTTTGTCTTTCGCCTTCACGAAGCCTGTATCGCAGGCTCCAATTTAGCTTCGAGTTTTAACCGCACAGCTTCGGCTGCGTGACGTGCGCCGAGCTTGTTCATCATATTGGCGCGGTGGATTTCAACAGTACGCGGGCTGATATCAAGCTCACGAGCGATGACTTTATTGCTGCTGCCTTCAGCTAACCAATCGAGCACTTCGCGTTCGCGTCCTGACAGGCTGGCAATGCGATCTCGCGCTTCGATCATGCGGCGACGGGCGACACCGAAAAGCTCTGCCTCTTTCGAAATGCGATTGAGACAACGTCCGAAGCGTTCTGTATCTAAAGGCAAAGAAAGGTAATCAAGCGCACCGGCTTTGATTGCCTCTACTATACGCCCCGGCCTTGGCTGGGCATCAACAGCGATTAAGGGAAGCCAAATGCCCAATCGACTAAGCCGTTCAAGGCTCATCGCGACGCCGCCTTCTTCGGGCGTATCACGGGCGATAATTATTCCTTCGCGTGGGGGGTGGATGGATAACTCAGACAAATCGCCATACACTTCTGAATGGTGGCCGAGTGAAAACCCGACGCGTGCCAATTCAGCGCGATTGCGACTTGAGGAGTCGATGAAATGGAGGGTTGCTTTGGGTGACATGCCATTGGGATGACTCGCATCCGCCGGAAAAACACGCGGGGTTTCAACCAATCCCGAGGGAGGTTCCCTTAACCATCCACTTTAATATTGAAGAATGTGAGGAATTTCTTACGCTAATCAAATGTCCAAAATGGACGTATTTTTACGTAAATGAGCAGGCAAAACACCTGACGGAGAAATCCTTACTCAGAATCGAAGCGATAATCCGGTAGCGAATCGAAAGCGGACTTCAACGCGTCGCTCCAGCTTGATGAAATCGTATCGAAATATGCATCATGCGATGTGATCCTATGCTGATGCGTGGCTGCAAATTCATCTTTGCCAATGACCAACAGATCAAGCGGAAGGCCGACCGATAAATTGGCTTTCAATGTGGAATCAAACGACACCATCAGCAATTTGACTGCATCTTCGAAACTCATACCTTGATCATAGCCACGGATAAGGATGGGCCGGCCATACTTGGTTTCACCGATTTGGAAGAATGGCGTGTCCCAGCTCGCTTCGACGAAATTGCCCTCAGGATAGATCATGAAAAGACGCGGCTGCATGCCCTTTATCTGGCCTGCAACGATCATCGATGCAGTGAAACGCCCCTTCCCGCGATCACCATTCGCACTTTGTCGTTCTTCGATTGTAGAGCGAAGCAACCGACCAATTTCGGTCGCAACATTGAACATTGTTGGTCCATTGATAAGCGCATTGCCGCGATCACCAGGCGCTTTGGTTCGTTCTTCGAGTTGGCTTACAACGGCTTGCGTTGTTGCAAGGTTGCCTGCAGTCATCACTGCGATCATCCGCTCGCCGGGAACTTGCCAAGAATACATTTTGCGAAAAGTCGATATATTATCGACGCCAGAATTTGTGCGGGTGTCGCTCATAAGGACAAGCCCCTTATCGAGCACCATGCCAACGCAATATGTCATTGCTTGTACTGTTCCTGTTGTTGTTCAACTTTAACATCGACACTCAACATTTGTTCGATCGATCCAAAGCTGATGCCAGTGACGGGAGCCGCATCGCGGTAATCGCAGCCCGTGGCAACCCGGACATACCGAGGATCGGGACTTATCCCGTTTGAAATATCAAATCCGACCCAACCAAGCTCATCAATATGCGCCTCGGCCCATGCATGGGTTGCATCTTGATCTATCCGATCATTCATCATCAAATACCCGCTGACATAGCGCGCTGGGATATCAAGTGCGCGGGCCGCACCAATAAATATATGGGTATGATCCTGACATACGCCGGTTTGCGCGGCGGCCGCATCTTCAGCCGTTGTCGTCACCCCAGTTGTGCCGGGCTCATAGGCTATCCGATCCCTAATGATCGCGGACAAAGCGTGCAGAAATTCCAGCTTTCCAGCGCTCTTAGGCGTTTCGACATCCCGGACCAATGCGCGCATTTTAACACCCGGCTTAGTGAGTTTGGTCTGCCCCAGAAAAGACCAGAGCGGCAAGTGGCCGGAATGGCGACCGATCACACCGGCATTGTCGAGTGTCTCGACCTTTCCACTGCATGTGACAGTGACTTCACTTGCGCCGGGCTCCACCCCAACAAGAGTAACAGTGTTATAATGCTGGTCATCATATTGGAGTTCGGGATGCGCGTTTTCGTAGTGCATATCCCATTCTATTATCTGCTGTCCCTGGGTCTCTTTTGGCGTTAATCTGAGACGCTGCAACGCGTGGTGTACAGGCTCTTTGAAAGAGTAGCGGGTGGAGTGACATATGGATAATTTCATTTCGTCCTCCTCTTAAGCCAGGAACCGATAATCATCGGCAATTGCATCGCCGATAGCAGCGTTGCGGTTCATGAAATCTACGAGGAATTCGTGCAATCCTTGCTCAAAAATATCGTCAATGCTCAAGTCTTTCATTGTGTTGTCAGCATCGAGCATAAGGTCATGGCAAACGCCATGTTCAGCATGCATGCGCGCCAAAGCTGCCAGATTGAAGCTTAGAGCGCTTCGACAAAAGGCGAGACTGCGCGGGAAGCGATCATCTAGAACAAGAAACTCAACAATTCCGCGCGCATCGATCTGTCCTGCGTTAAGCCAGCTGTAAGCGCGCGATCCAGCCACTGACCTTAAAACCTGGTCCCATTGTCCTGTATCAAGGCTTGACCCCACGTAAGAAAGCGAGGGCAGAAGCAGAAAATACTTCATGTCTAAAATGCGCGCAGTGCTTTCACCTCGCTCCACAAAGGTGCCCGCTCGCGCAAAATGAAACGCCTCATCGCGCAGCATCGATCCATCAAGCGCCCCGTGAACGCGCATGCCTGCCCTGCGAATAGTGGCAACAACTTCGCCAACCGCGCTTTGGCTGACGGGGCGAGCCAGCATTGCATCAAGCTTCATCCAGCTTTCATTCACGGCCTCCCACAGGTCACCAGATATGTTCGTTCTCGCCAATCGTGCATTGGTGCGCACGGCTCCAAACATGGCGCGTACATTGGCCGGATTGGACTTGTCGCGAAGGACAAAGTTCCACGTCGATTGACCATCATAGCTGTCATTGGCAGTTTCAAATTGAGGCTGGAGCCCCAATGTCGCGATAACCGATCGCCATTCTTCTTCAGCAGTCGCCGTATCGCGCGTCAGCGCCATGCGCAGCCCTGCCTCTAACAGACGCGCTGTATTTTCAGCCCGCTCTAGATAGCGGAACATCCAGAACAACCCGTTGGCAGTGCGGCCTAACATGGAGCATTCCCCGGCATCAGTCTTTTAGCACCCAGGTGTCTTTGGTCCCGCCACCTTGCGAGGAATTTACGACCAAGGACCCCTGCTTGAGCGCAACCCTTGTCAGCCCGCCCGGCGTAATGTCGATGCCATCGGGCGAAACCAGCACAAAGGGGCGCAGATCGACATGGCGCGGTGCAAGTCCCTTTTTGGTGTAAATGGGACATGTTGAGAGCGATAAGGTCGGCTGTGCGATATAGTTTTGCGGGTTGGCTTCCAGTTTTTTTCGGAACGCCTTAATCTCCCGCTTGGTCGCCGTGGGTCCGATGAGCATGCCGTACCCTCCAGAGCCGTGAACCTCTTTCACAACGACTTCGTCTAAATTGTCGAGCACGTAAGCAAGGCTGTCTTTGTCAGCGCAGCGCCATGTCTGGACATTGGGCAAAAGCGGCTTTTCGCCCGTATAAAACTCGACAATTTCCGGCATG